>NZ_JAAHIG010000048.1:0-41192 GCF_010692305.1 Moorena sp. SIO4G3
TACATCCAAGCCCCCTAAATCCCCCAATTTTGGGGGACTTTTAGAATAAAATTGACTCTTTTTCCCCCCAAAGTTGGGGGGCTAGGGGGGCAAAATCCAGTATAAAAAAACTTTTCAGATATCCTCTAAGCTGCTACACAGCTTGACTATATAATAAAAAGTTATAAAAGTACGCAAACTTCGTGGTGTATGCCTGCCAAAAATCATCAACAGCATCCGCTTCGCTAACAGCAATCTCTAGTTGTCGGAAAATTTGTTGGTTTTTAACTTCTTGAGAATAGTCGCAACCTCGTAAAGCTTATTTTGCCGAGACAATAATGAAAACGCATCAGAAAAATCGTATACTTTATCCTTCAACTTGCAGAAGATAAAATCGCTGCCATTCGTTACCATGCCAAAGCTTGGTTGTCGTGGTGCAGCACTCATATAGGCTAAACACTGTGGTAAAGCAATATCCGCCGCAAACTTAGATCGTTTAGCTTCTACAGTCAGTATCCAAACAAGATCGCGAATCACCAATACATCTATCCGACCTCGATAAACTTCATTATGTTCTTCCACCTCCAGACTGATAGGAATCTCAGATTGTACAAAAAACGGAGGCTCATGAAATTCCAACCGCTCCAGCAGTGGTGCAACAATAGATAAAAGCACCGTTCCTTCAGTTAAGAGACCAGCATTGTAGTAATAATAATATCGCTGCCGGAGACGGTCCAGAAAAGATTTATCATCATCTAATATCTCAATAGAGGATACCTGCCATTCTGAAAAAAACGATTCATCAGTGGCGCGACATAACCCCAAGCGCTCATGTAATGCTTGAAAGCTTGAAATCGTTTTCTCGATTGCTAGTAGTCTACTCATACAGAGCGATTGCGATGGAATTTATTCATTGTAGCTTTTTATATTGTAGCTTTTTATAGCGTTTCTAGGATTTATGAGGTACGGTGATCCCCCTAAATCCCCCTTATTAAGGGGGATTTAGGGGGATCCCTTGGTACCTCATGGTATAGATAATTGCTATATATTGAGTCTTGTTCTTCGGCCCCGACCTACTTTTTGAGTAACTTTATAATATAAACGAACCATCATTAATCTGCCTCATTTTCTTGGATTGCAGTGGCAACTTCCTCAGGATTAACTTGGGCATAGATCCAAGCATTCGCTAAATCAATTGCTGTTAATGTGGGATAGTCATAGAGTAGTTGAGACTCGCTAATGCCTAGATTACGGGCATTTACCAATACCCAAACAGGAATACGAGTTCCAGCAATACAAGCATCACCACCACAAACGTTTCTGGTTTTGGTTATGCCACGCCAGTTTTGGTTCAAACTATGGGCTAAAAGGTGAATTGCTTCTGTTTTCTCTGTGGGAGATAGAGCAAGTAATTGGGTTTCTAGTTGTTTGATAGTCATAGGTATATAAATGAATAAATAATCTGTTCACAGCCCTTGAACCAGTGGCTCTATGAATTCATCTGGAATTTTATTTTGTTCAATGTATTGATTGATTTCATCTTGGTGATCACTGTAATATGTCAAAGCACCAAACACCTGAGCCAGTGTCAGATGAGGCATTCCTATGGGAATTTCTTCCGGAGGAACTCCCATACGCCACGTTTCAACAACTGCCCTCACAGGAGTTCGAGTCTCCTTAATGATCGGTTCATTATTGAGAATCTGGTCATCTCGAACAACGTACAGGTAATCAGTAACCTGAACCATACACACAAAATAAACCGTACTATTTTCCTTTTCAATTATAAGTTGTAAGCAGCACTGAGTGCTTCATGTCCCTGCAAGCGTAGCCATAAAACAGTGCGAGGAGAAATAGAAATCTGCTAAAATAAATAACACACTCATGAAGCGCAAATTCATGAATAATCAAGAACTAGAGCAACAACTCCTCGGCCTCGATTTAGCCCAAAGGATTCGCATCCTCCAACTTTTGGCTCAAAGCCTGACAGTAACCTCAGCATCACAGCGATCCCAATCCCCTAATGAACTTGATTTAAGCCGCGATCGCAGTCCTCAGCATCCTCTACGGGGAATTCCCATTACAATTCCTCCAGATTTTGATGAACCCATGCCTGAATTATGGGATGCTTTGGACTGATAAATTGCCCATTTTTGGCCAGCGACCGTTATTACCTTATACCAAATCCTATTTAGCCAAACCGCTATAATTCAATTAAAATGCATATATATCAGCGTTTTCTCAAAATATCCCGTGAAAGCTAAGAGTAATTCGGACAAGGAATCTCTTGCCAAGGAATTAGGAGCTGAAATCGTTACTGTCTCTGCTCCTCAGAAATTAGGTGGTAAGTCAATTGAATGCGTTAAAAAAGGTTCAATCTATATTCCCACTGGAAAAATTCTCATCTACGGTGCAGGTAAAGTTCAATTTCCTGAAGCTTTAAGAGAAGAGCTACAGCAACTCAAAGCAGAAAGAGCTGGTAAGCTTGGCAAAGAGACCCAGAGAGAATTTGCCAGGAACCCCAAAAAGCAAAAAAGAATAAAACAAATCGAACAAGGACCTTTGCACAACTACCAGCGCTCACAGGGGAATTTGCAGTCGCTTCTCAAGGCTGGGATGAACCCAGATTCCCTTGAGGATGCATTCAAAATCATTGGGCATGTACTCGAAGAGATTGGAAAATTGGGAGTTGAGATGGAAGTAGGCAACAAGGTCAAACATGTGAGCGCTATCGAAGCTCCGAGAGGTAAAATGGTTATTGATTCCCACCTCAGTGTTAAAGAAGGGACACCACCTATTGTTTATTTAGACACAATTACATACTCCAAAAAAAAATAAATAGCAAAACCAATAGCGAGGCTGGTAATGAATCACAATCATAATAATTTTCAGGAATGGAATAATGTGTCTATCATGAATGATGAAGACATTGATTACAGTGTTATTCCAGAAGCAGTACTTCAAGAACTAGCGTTAGATAATGAGTTGTATATTGCCACATCTGCACTGGTCGAACTTTGGATGCGTGAGAGTAGTGCAGTTGCCCCAATCGCCTGGGAAATCCTGTCTACATCTCATGGTGATCGTTACCTACAAGCGACTGCCCTAGGTGTTTTATTTAATGCGGACAAAGAGAAAGCTTTGAATTATATGTCAGAAAAGGTAACAGATTGTGATCCCTTACTTTTGAATGAGATGATGAAACTGATCATAGATAGTCCTTCAGATTTCGTGCCTAGCTCTACGTCTACGATCTTTCAAACAATTATCGAACGTTTCAAAAATCTAAGAGATGAGCAAGAATTGATTGAACCGGACGTACAGCAGGATTTTATGCAGCTTTACAATGCTAGTGCGTACGCGAAGCTTAGCCCTTTGGGCTAATCGCCTGATCATGTAGTGCGAACGCGCCCCGCGTGACCGTAGGTCAATCGCGCCCCGCGTGACCGTAGGTCAATCGCTAACCTAACCCAGAATAACTCAAAACTCTAAAGTAAGTCCATTATTGTATAATAGTTTTGTATCAAGATTTGCATAGATTGCCCGTCATAGCCAGCGAATGAGAGACCTATTTCATAATGCTGTAAGGCACGGACTAGAAAAAGATGGCTGGACAATTACCGATGATCCTCTCAGGGTTCGGTCTGGCCGAGTTGATATGCAAATAGATTTGGGTGCTGAGAGGTTACTTGCAGCAACAAGAGGAAATGAAAAAATTGCTGTTGAGATAAAAAGCTTCACCAATCCATCTAATATTTCTGAGTTCCACACTGCTTTGGGGCAATTTTTAAATTACCAAGTTGCTTTAGAACAAGAGAAACCTGAGTTCAAACTGTTTTTGGCAATACCTGTTGGGGCATTCAGGATTTTCTTTAGTCTACCATTTGTGCAAACAGTAGTTAAGCGTTTTCAGCTCAGTCTCTTGGTTTATGATCCATCTGAAGAGGTGATTTTAGAATGGAAAAAATAATCCAGTATCGCCAATACATTAAACAACTTCTGAGTGATTATGCCAGTAAAAGTCCATCTGATGAAGATGTTGAAGCTGCCTTAATTTTTGACTCAGACCACGACCATTACCAAGTTGTCTATACCGGTTGGAAGAATCGCCAACCAATGTATGGTTGTGTTCTACATATGAGTATCAAGAATAGGAAAATTTGGATACATCATGATGGAACTGAAATTGGTTTTGCCAACGAACTTGTTAAATTGGGAGTACCAAAGACTGATATTGTACTAGCATTTCAAGAACCTGCTGTACGTCAATATACTGACTTTGCAGTGAATTAGATTCAGATAACGATGCTAAACCCTATGCAACCCCATACCCAGTATGTTTACGAATCTCAGGGGGATGAAAAGCAAGAACAATCCTATCCTTCGGAACTCCTGAAGCAACCAATTCATCCGTGATACCATCTTCAATACCGTCGTAGTGAATCCAGATTTTACCATCGCGGATTGAACCATGAACAATGGTACCATATACACGGCGATGATTTTCCCAGCCTTCATCGAGCAGCATAAAATGATTGCGTTCGCGTAGCGTGACCTACGGTCAATCGCCACTGATAATTACAGAGGTTGTCACATCACCATAGCGGTAAGGAAGATTGGCGTAATACTTTAAAATATTTTCTAGGGTTTCACGCCATTGCTCTAAACGTTGATTGGTGGTTTCCATTCGATAATTTCCTCAAAATTTACATCGAAAAAAAGTACTGGAACTAAAACCAGGACTGCCATTAACCACAACTGGCTTTACTTTAATGTATCAAAAAAATGAATGATTATACTGAAAACTTCCCTTTAGACAAAGAGTTAACCTTAAGCGACTCCTCCAATCCCTTAACCATTCCCACAACTTCCCTATCCCTCACCAAACAAAACGACCAAATCATCGAATGTCGTCTTACCTTCTGTGTAACCCCCGAACTTTACCACCGCATCGACACCGAAAAACTATTCAACCTCAAACCAGAAGTACGGGCACCCATGAGTGGTGGTAACTTTCTCCCCAGTGGTGACATCCAAATTGAAACCACTCTCCAACCGGATTTACTGCCACAGCTATTAGAAAAGGCTTCCACCGCAGAACAAGCTGCTAACTACCTGCTTCACCTTTGTCAACAACCCGAAAACCCCTTAACAAACAAACTACTCAACACCGAAAGCTGGCTATGCTTATCGGTAAAACAGCAACAACCCAACGGTGAAGTCGGTTATAACACCTTCTGGAACTACCTTAATCCTTCCACCATTAACCAGCCAGAAGCTACCAGCGAAGAACTGTCAGAAGGAATTGTTAACTTTTTCAAAGAATGGACCCAAGCCAATTTAGCTGAAGCTACCCAAAACGCTACCTCTGAATTTCTTGAAGGAATTACCAGCATTTTCAACGAATTAGTTGATGAAAAATTCTCCGACACAGAAGAAGATACCACCACAAACCAATCAATCTTTACCGCAATAGTTAACTTTTTTGAATCAGACCAATGGCAATTTGTCAATATACCAGAAACATCAGCCTTGCGTCTTTTATTTCGGGGGGAAAATGGACAATGGACTTGCTACGCCCAAGCCAGAGAAGAACAAAGACAATTCGTTTTTTATTCAGTTTGTCCCGTTAAGGCTCCAGAAAACAAGCACCTAGCCATCACAGAATTCATCACTCGTGCCAACTATGGCATGATTATGGGTAACTTTGAATTCGATTTAGAGGATGGAGAAATCCGCTACAAAACCAGCATTGATGTACAAGATGACAATCTTAGTTTTGCTTTAATTAAACCAATAGCTTATGCTAACGTGATCACAATGGATGAATATTTACCAGGAATTATCGCAATTATTGAATCAGAGGTGGAAGTGAAAGAAGCGATTTTGCGGATTGAGGGTTAAGACATATAGCAATTCTACGACTTGTGAGGTACAAATTTATGGGTTTTAGGGAGCAGCGATGCAGCGCGGTCTTGGGGGTTTCCCCCATGAGCGACTGCATCAAGACGGGAGCAGGGAGCAGGGAGCAGGGAAATTTTTAAAGCTGCTCCAGCAGCTAATTCATTCGCCACAGCTTGAGGGACAATAACGGAGCCATAAAGTTGTGGGAGTAAATCTAGTAAATTTGTTTGATAGAGATATTGGATTGGTGAGGTATCAGCAATCACATTAGGCATTTTCTAAATCCTCTGTTAATTCGGCTTCTGTTAATCTGAAAGTGTTGATACCATAGTCACTCAACTTAGATAAAAAAACTACTCGCTCAATACCAGCTAGTTGAGCAGCAGCACCAGAGGAAAGTTTACCTAATTCATAAAGTTTCATCCCAGCACTTAAACATAATTCTTTTCCTAGTGTGGTGTTAGGTTTAAAGCCTGTGCGGTTTCTTCTGGAACAGATAGGGTAACTTGATACATAATCAACGGGAAAGCTACTTTGCTATAAATATAGCATTTATGGCTCTTCCGTACTTGTTATGCTAAATTAACAGTTTAGGGAAGGGAGCAGGGAGCAGGGAGCAGGGAGCAGTGGAAAGAGGCAGTATTTATAAATTTTTGTTAATTAAATAGCCTCAGAATCCTGTCTTGATGCAGTCGCTCATGGGGGAAACCACGCCAGTTGCTCATGGGGGAGACCCCCAAGACCGCACTGGCTCCCCAAGACCGCGCTGCATCGCTTGTAGAGTAAGCTTTCGGTTTTTTTTTACTGAAAATGAGCGCATAGTAGGTACTGAAGAACCGCATTTATGAAATACGTGAGGTACAGTACGTACCGGAAGCGCTACCCCTTTGGTCTAATCGCCGATACAAACAATTTCCTCAACATGGACAAAGCCAGGCTTTAAAGATAATTGAAAATCTAAAGTACTATTAACCTTAGAGGATATCTCCCAAGTTTTTTGATACTGAATTTTGCCCCCCTAGCCCCCCAAATTTGGGGGGAACAAGAGTCAATTTGCTTCTAAAAGTCCCCCAAAATTGGGGGACCAACGGGGGCTTGGATGTAGCAAATGGGACTTCTCAGACAACCTCTTAACAAGGATAACGTCGAGGTGCGCAATGGATCTACACAAATCTAAAACTATACTCTTGAGTACCATACTCTTAGCATACTTGAGTCTCAATGCTTGTAACGAACAAGGGACACCGCCACCGGATACATCCACTTCCTCTCCATCTCCTATAACAGAAGTAGAAACATCCCCAACTCCTACCCAAACTCAAAATACCCCTAAGCAAAGAAAAGTTAAGGTTTTTTTACCCAAGCAACCTCAAAGTAATCAGGATTTTAGGTATGTGGAACCTGTAGTCAGAAGCACCAATAGTCGTGCAGTGGCTACTTTTGCCATTGAACAGTTGATTATGGGTCCGACCAAAGCAGAAACTAAAATTGGTTTCACCGAAGCACTAAAACTTAAGGGTAGCTCCAATTGTGGTAAAGATTTTACCCTCTCTATTGCAGCAGAAACCGCCACCCTCAAGTTTTGCCGTGCCATTCCTTCCCCTGGAGTAGGCTATGATGCTAGAGCTACCAGTGCTATTCAATCTACCCTCAAACAGTTCTCAACTATCAAATCGGTAGTTATCCTCAACAAAGACGGCAATTGTTTTGGGGACTTAAGTGGTGAAAACCTCTGTTTGAAGACTGGGAGCAAGAGAGAAAGACTTTCTACTAAATCTAAAATAGCAATTAATGGCATTGGCCCCATCACCGTGGGCATGACGGTGAAAGAAGCATCCCAGGCTGGGCAAGTTAAATTAGTGCAACAAACTAGTGGTGGAGAAGACTATGGTTGCTTAATCTACAAGCCAGAAGGCATAGAAAATCTCTGGTTTATGGTAACAGAGGGAAAAATTGCCAGGGTAGACACACGTTCTCCCCAGATTAGCACAATTAGTGGTGTAAAAGTGGGGGATAAGTTAGAGAAAATTATGTCTTTGTATCGTAACAAAATAGAACTTGAACCCCATCAATATGTACCGGGTGGTAAATATGCAACCTTCGTACCAACAGATAGTTCAGATAAAAATTATCGAGTGATTTTTGAAACCAATCCAGAGGGTAAGGTAACTACTTTCCGTGCTGGTAAACTACCGGAAGTGGCATGGGTAGAAGGATGTAGTTAACTCAAGAATGTACAGCTCTTTCGTACTGGTTATGCTAAATAAACACTTTGGCAAAGGGAGCAGGGAGCTTCGGAGCAGTGAAGTCATAAGAAGTAAGAGCTAAGAGTTAAGAGGGTAAAAATTATGTGTACCTCATTAGACTAGAAACCACTATATTGTCAATCAGGAAGTAGGAAAAAACCGATGCATTGCTACTTCCTACTTCCTACTCCCTTGGGTGCAGCGCTAAGATTCTTTACCCATAGGATTATTTCCTACATCAAAGATAATCACAAATTGAGCATTAGGCATCAACCGTTTAAGGGCTTTTAAATGACCTTCCGCATCCGAGCGCTTGCGGAACCGAGCAACAACTACTCGTTGCATTCTTGGCAATAGGCGAACTATCACCCACGGATGAAGGCGTTCAGAATAAGACATAATGAAACTATATCCTTTTTTAGGGGTACTAGAGCCAGCCTTGGACTGTCGAAAATCATTAGGCTGGCTCTTAACATGGAACGTTTAACCTCCATGTTAATTTTATTATAACATAAAAATAATCTTTAATTATAACATATTTTGAAAATTTTTGTAACAAATCCGTTGCGGACTGTTTATAGTTATCTCTCTTCGGTCAGATTGGGTATATAGCATTTTTCTTTGAGATGTAAACATAGGATTTATATGAAAAGGAAACAGCAGATCTGGAAACAGGAAACAGTAGTAAAAACCTCTGACGAGTTTTTGATGTTATGAAAAATTAGCAATATTGTTCATAACCTATTTAAAAATGTTATATATGAAAAATAAGCTGATTTTTGATCCAAATTCCATGATTGCTCAACTTGGCACTCCCCAAATGTCTCCCCAAGAGTATTTAGCTTGGGAAGCAGAGCAACTTGCCCGCTACGGCTATATTGACGGTCAGATCTATGCCATGACTGGGGGCACCATCCCCCATAACCAAGTTGCTGTAAATCTAGTCGCTTTAATCAAACCCCACCTGCGGGGTAAACAATCTAAAACCTTGAGCAGCGATGCCAAAGTTGGGATTACAGAACAAGGTCCTTTTCACTATCCAGACCTATCCGTTACCTGTGATCACAGAGACCGCACTGCCCGGGATTATATTCGTTATCCCTGTCTAATTGTAGAAGTGCTCTCTAGCAGCACAGAAGCCTTTGACCGTGGCCAAAAATTTAGACACTATCGCCACATTGAAACATTACGAGAATATGTTTTGATTGACCCGGATCAAATGAGCGTGGAATGCTATCGATTAAACCAAAACCAGAGATGGGAACTGTACCATTATGCTAGTAGCCCTGATCGCCCACAAGATTGTCAAGTTGAACTTAGCAGCATTGAGCTAGCATTTCCCATTAACTTACTTTACGAAGAAATTGACCAACTCGATAACAGCTAAAATGATGAGATTTATCAATCCCAAAACTGACTACGCCTTCAAGAAAATATTTGGTTCCGCCGAAAGCAAAGACATTCTGATTAGTTTTCTCAATGCCTTGATTTATGACGGTAACTCTACCATTGAAGACTTAGAAATCATCAATCCCAACTTACCGCCGAAAGTTGAGGGCTTAAAAGATACTTACCTTGATGTCAAAGCTAAACTGAAGGATGGCACCCTGGTCATCATCGAAATGCAAGTTTTAAATGTGCAATCCTTTGGTAAGAGAGTATTGTTCAACGCTGCTAAAACCTACGCCTTTCAACTACAAAAGGGAGAGGGCTACCGCATGCTCAAACCAGTCATAGCTCTCACCCTGACCGATTTTGAAATGTTCGCAGATCGCCATCATTTTACCTCTCGCTTCGTTTATCGAGAAGTATCTGATGGCTCGGTGTATCCCGAAAACGATATCGAACTAGTGTTCGTTGAGCTACCAAAGTTTACCAAAGAACTCCCAGAACTCGAAACCATTACCGATAAATGGATTTACTTTATCAAATCTGCGCGATCGCTTGCCTCCATCCCCGAAAATATGGACAATATTCCTGAATTACAACGAGCCTTTGAAATTGCCAATCAAGCCAACTTAAGCCCCACTGAAATTGAAGATTTGGAACGTCGAGAAATGTTTATCTACGATCAGCAGGGAGCAGTTGCTCTTGGTCGGGAAGAAGGTAGGGAGCAAGGTCTTCAAGAAGGTCGTCAAGAAGGTCGTCTGGAAGGGAAAAAAGAAGGTCGTCAAGAAGGTAGGCTGGAAGGGAAAAAAGAAGAACAACGCATTATTGCTCAAAAATTACTCACTGTACTCGATGACGAAGCGATCGCCGCAACAACAGGATTGAGTCTGGAAGTAGTTCGAGAGCTGCGCGAGAAAATGAATTAACCATCAATACCGACTTTGCCCAAACCCTTTGGTCTAATCCAAAGCGTTCGCGTAGCGTAGCCCAAAGGGCTAATCGCGCCCCGCGTGACCGTAGGTCAATCGCTTTTAGCGTGGCCTACGGCCAATTCTTCCTCATACCCAAAGATTACCAACTTCCCCAACAGCCTCCCATCTTGTGAAGTTACCCGTAACGAGGCGAAAGCTTGGCTCAATTCCCGATACCGATTGAAATGAAAATGGTATACCCCATGTTCGACGATCTACTCTCAGCCTTAGAAAGACTAAATAAACTACTAGAGCAAGCAGTAATAAAAGCACAAGCTGTCTACGGTTCTCAAGCAGCTACTGACCCTTATCGAGGTCTTCGTATTGATCGCGATCAGGTCAAGCAACTCCTAGATCGTGAACCAGGCATACCTTTGTTTGCAATAGATGCAGAAAAAACTGAGTCCGATCAGACTAAGAATACACCATTAAACTGGCTGAAACAGACTTTCGGTTTGTCTGAATTTGATTTAGACGTGATGTTGATTGCCCTGGCTCCAGAAATTGATTTAGCTTACGAGGGTCTGTATGCTTATCTCCAGGATGATGTGACTCGCAGGCGACCTAGTATTGATTTAGCCTTAAATTTACTATGTCCCTCTCCTGAAGCCAAACTGTTGCAACGAGTTCATTTTGCTCCTGACGCACCCTTAATCAAACATGGTTTACTTCACTTAATTCCTGACCCTCATCAGGTTAAACCACCAATATTATCCTATTATCTCAAGCTAGATGATCAGGTTATCCATTCTCTGTTAAAACAAAAGAGTCTTGAACCGCGTTTAGAATCTTGGTGTCAATTGATAGATACTCCTGCGGTTGAGGACAACTTACCGATTAGGGATGACATTAAACACATACTTCCTAAGTTAATCAAACACGCTCAAAATACCAGCCAGCCTCTACATCTGTATTTCTCTGGTTTATATTCTACTGAAAAACGCCGTGGAGCGATCGCCCTTGCCGCTCAACTGAACAAGCAGTTATTGATTGCGGATTTAGCTCAAGCTTTAGCAATTAAGGAAGAGTTTGACCAACTGCTAAAACTGTTATTTCGTCAAACCTGTTTTCACGATGCTATCCTGTATCTAGAAAGTCTGGAAAGTTTAGATGCACTACAGAGCAAAGAGCAGCATCTGTTATATAAAAGGGTACTTGACAGACTAACTGAGGCAAAAGGTGTGGTAATCTTATCTGGAATACAGTCGTGGGTGCCAAAGTTTACCAATCTCCAGGGTGTGATTACTGTACCTTTTGCTACACCGGATTTTGATCAACGCCGCGTTTACTGGCAAGCTAGTTTAGAAACTAAAGGAATTGTACTTAGCGATCGCGACTTGGATACCCTAGCCAATCGTTTTACCTTGAGTTCAGCTCAAATAGCAGGAGCAGTGACAAATGCTTGTAATCAGGCTTTGTGGCGTGCTGCTGCCGAATTTGAAGAATTGCCATTAAACAGTACAATTAAGCCAACCCTAAATGACTTATTAGCAGCAGGTCGTGACCAATCTGGTAGCAATTTAACTGAATTAGCCCGCAAACTTAACCCTAAGTATAGTTGGCAAGACATTATCATACCTTCCGATCAACTCGCTCAGCTCAAAGAAATTTGTAATCAAGCCAAGTATCGTCATATTGTCTATGAAAAATGGGGCTTTCACCGCAAGCTATCCATTGGTAAAGGATTAAATGTACTATTTTCAGGTCCACCAGGTACAGGTAAGACCATGGCGGCGGAAGTGATTGCTAATGAACTACAGCTTGAGCTATACAAAATTGATTTATCCCAGGTTGTCAGTAAGTACATTGGCGAGACTGAAAAAAATCTGAACCGCATTTTTATGGCTGCGGAAACAGCCAACGCTATCCTTCTGTTTGACGAAGCAGATGCTCTGTTTGGCAAGCGGTCTGAAGTTCGAGATGCTCATGACCGCTACGCCAATATTGAAGTTGGGTATCTGTTGCAGAAGATGGAGGAATATGAGGGGATATCAATTTTGACAACAAATCTGCGCCAAAATTTAGACGAGGCATTTGTCCGTAGGTTAGCCTTTACAGTACACTTTCCCTCACCAGATGAAGCTAGTCGTCGGCGCATTTGGGAGGGGATTTGGACGGAGGAAATCCCCTTGTCAGCAGATGTAGATTTTGAGTTTTTGGCACGACAGTTCAAATTGAGTGGAGGGAATATCAAGAATATTGCCCTAGCAGCAGCTTTTCTAGCAGCTGAAGCAGGTAGTGGAGTGATGATGGAACATCTGTTACAGGGCACTCGGCGGGAGTATCAGAAGATGGGAAAGGTATGGAGCGATGGAATGCGATCGCTTAAATAATCCCTAAGTATTCAGCCGTCAGCTAATGCGCTACAGATGGTGCTACTTGAGGTGCTATAGCGCGATTAGCGCTACAGATGGTGCTTTTGAATAAAACAGGTAACCATTGGTTTAATCTGAGTGAACCAAGTGACAACGCTTTTGGCTTGTCCCACAAAGCTAACGGCTGACGACTGACCGCTGATAGCTGAATGCTTACAATAATCCGGCCATGGTCAGTAGTGAGCCAGTTTTAAACTAACAACTTACCTAGTGCTATTGTAAGCATTCAGCCGTTGGCCTTTGGCCAAGGCTGATAGCTGAATGCTTACGTGCTATTTACCTGATTAAGCGACAAGTATAATACTGTAATCCTTAGGCGATCGCAAACATATTATTGATCAAGTTATTTCTCTTTATTACTGTTATCTTATTTTTAGAATTATTTTAGTGAATTCGTATAAGGTGCTATGGATGACTTAGGGATAAGAAAGTACACAGGTGACGGTAAGTGTCGCTACAAACCGCTTCCTGGTGCATGGCAAGAGCCAGAACCTTACATTGCTTCTAAAGCTTTGGCAAATGCAGTTAATACTGCTCTCTACCTGCGTCGTCCTTTATTATTAGAAGGTGACCCAGGCTGCGGGAAAACGCGATTAGCTTATGCGGTTGCCTATGAACTGGGTTATCCCCTCTACAGCTGCTACATCCGCTCTACCAGTCGAGCCCAGGATTTACTTTATGATTATGATGCCATAGGTCGGTTGTATGACATTCAGGAACGTCAAACCGCAGGTAATCCCAGCCAACCTTTGTACCGCAGAAATTATGTTACCCTAGGAGAGTTGGGCGAGGCAATTAAGCAATCACAAAATGACATTCCTTCGGTGGTTCTCATTGATGAAATTGATAAAGCAGATCGGGATTTTCCTAATGATTTGCTCTTAGAAATGGAGCGATTGCAATTCCAAGTTAAAGAAGTAATAAACGTTCGTTTTGATGCTTTAAAAGGGAAAACAAAAGAAGAACGAAGAGATTTTTTACCGTTAATTATTATTACCAGTAATAGGGAAAAAGAATTGCCAAAACCATTCCTACGTCGTTGTTTATTTTACTACCTTAAATTTCCAGAAAATGCTACCCTAAAACAGATTATCCAGAGTCATTTTAAAACTGATATTACCCGCGTATCCGAAGCAGCTATCCAAAAATTTGGAGAACTGCGGGGATTGAGAAGTTGGCAAAAAATACCAGGTACTAGTGAATTTTTAGATTGGTTGAGAATTTTGGAACGGGATCAACAAGGGAATCAAAGTACTGCTGAAGCATTAGCGGATACTCCAACCGCGAATCTGCCTCATCTAGAAACTCTAGTCAAAACTCAACAGGATCATGAGGCCCTGAGCAGGACCAGGATACCAGATTAGTTAGTCTATTGAAAAGCTTCGTTCCGACCCTTTTCCCGCTATCATCCCGACCCCCACCTTTTCAGGTAGAGCGCGGGGCTTCTCGCGGCCTGGCTAAATTCAATTCCCAGACTGACGCCCTAATTCATAAACACCACAACTCATGCAAGCAATAATCCCGATACTGATTGCCCAACTGTGTCCCAGGCTAATTTCCACGAGGTAGTTACAAACTGCACCAATGACTAAAAAAGGCACAATGCTGACAACTGACGCATAGAAAGCGTTTTGAGATTCTCTGACCTTGCGGGTTCGTTCAAATTCCTGAGCCGAGATGTAAAAGAATCCCTCAGCAAAGTTAAACCAGCGGTTCAATTGCTCCATAATCCATTGCCTGAAGGACGAGAGGCTTAAATATAGCGCTAGAGACCACAAAGATGCTCCTGCGATCGCTGTAGTATCCACCTCAAATCGGAAGGGCAAAAATTCAGTCAGCATTGGTTCACGGATAGGGTAGGCTGGGGCAAATTAATCACTAAGTTAACCAACATTTAACTTCTCTATTTGAGTTAATCGCTTTAGTGTTAACGGTTAACGCTAGACAAGCGCACAGTAGACACGGGCAGAACGGTTAGTCAAAGGTCAACCCTTAACAAAAAATTCAATCCTTGTCTTGATGCAATAGCGAGTGGGGGAAACCCCCTGTTCCCTTGCTGCATCGCTAAATTGTGCAAGTTAAATGTGTATTAGCTTATTGAGGTATCTTAACAAAACTCAAGATTTTGATAAATACCTCAAAAACCCCAAACACCCTGCTGATGGCAGGTGATCTCGAGGGATATAAATGGAAAGACCCCTAACTAGCTAAAGCCAGACTAGAACTAATGCGCAGTGGTTATTTATCAAGGCTTCTAATTTTCGCTGGACTGAGTTTAACGAGTTTAATCGGTTTAAGTACCCTTTCGAGTTTGCCCAGCCAGCCAGTAACTGCATCAGAACCTCCCTCAAGCTTGGTAGCCGGAGTAAGAAGTTTTGCCAAAGGGGGTTCCTTTCCCGTAGAAAACTTCCGGGGCTACACCTCTGGCTTCGGTTACCGACCCTCTCCTAGAGGTTCTGGATGGGAATTCCACCGAGGTTTAGACATAGCTGCCCCTGAAGGAAGCTATATCCGTAACTGGTGGAGTGGTAAAGTAATTAAAATTTCTGATGGTACTGCTTGCGGCACCTCAATAACTATTCAATCGGGCAAGTGGCAGCACATCTACTGTCACATGAAAGGATACGCAGTTAAAAATGGAGGTACTCGCTATTTAATTGACAACTCCGGTGGGATTCAGATCAAGGAAGGCCAACTGTTGCCTTCTGGAGCTAGAATCGGTCGAGTAGGGATGACTGGTCGTACCACCGGTCCTCATCTGCACTGGGGATTGAAGTATGGCAAGCAATACGTTGACCCAGCCCAGGTGCTGCGGGCAATGTATAAAACACGAGTTTGATTGGCAAAAATGTTAATGGTTAATGGCCATTAACCATTAACCATTAACATGTTTCAAACATGCATGCCGCGTGATCGTTTAACTAGAAACTACGAAACTACCAATTGTTCCTTGTCCATCTGGGTTTGTTCTTCTACAATTTTGCGTAACTGGTCTCCTTCGATAGTTTCTTGATCTATCAACAGGTCTACTAATCGGTCAATTATTACCCGATTTTCCCGGACTAACTGACGAGCATGGCCATGGCAATGCTGCACAATTGTGCGAACTTGGGCATCAATGTGGGCAGCAATTTTCTCTGAGTACTCAGCCCTATTAATCACATTACCCCCTAGAAAGACTTCTCCCCCTGGATCTTCTAAGGACAGAGGACCCAAATCACTCATTCCAAAGCGGGTTACCATCTGCCGTGCTCGCGAGGTCACTTGTCGCAAGTCCCCAACAGCACCAGTAGTCACTTCAGCCTCACCAAAAATTTCTTCTTCTGCCGCTCTACCCCCTAAAGCAGCAGTAATTTGGGCTTTTAGTTGAGCCCGAGTAATCAAACCTTGCTCTTCATCAGGAATATACCAGGTCAAACCACGGGCTTGCCCTCGGGGAATTAGGGTTACTTTCTGTACCGGGTCGTGATCCGGTAAGAGAGTGGAAATTACAGCATGTCCTACTTCATGGTAGGCAATTAATCGCTTATTCTTGCTGTCCACTAGAGGAGTGCCTTCCATCCCAGCTACCACCCGGTCAATAGCATCATTGATCTCGAGCATAGTGATGGCATCTTTGCGGCGGCGGGCAGTCAGGATTGCCGCTTCGTTGAGTAGGTTGGCTAAGTCAGCACCAGTAAACCCAGGGGTACGCTTAGCAACAGTTTCTAGACAAACCTCAGGGTCAATCTTTTTGTTGCGAGCGTGGACTTCCAGAATGTTATTCCTGCCTTTGTAGTCAGGGTAATCCACAATAACTTGTCTGTCAAAGCGTCCAGGACGTAATAGTGCAGCATCCAGGACATCTGGGCGATTAGTGGCAGCAATAATAATAATACCTGTGTTGCCTTCAAACCCATCCATTTCCGTCAGCAATTGGTTAAGGGTTTGCTCCCGTTCATCGTTTCCACCGCCAATCCCTGCTCCCCGTTGCCGTCCTACTGCATCAATTTCATCAATGAAGACCAAGCAAGGGGCATTTTCTTTGGCTTTTCTGAACAAGTCACGGACACGGGAGGCACCAACACCCACAAACATTTCCACGAATTCGGAACCAGAGATGCTAAAGAAGGGAACTCCTGCTTCACCAGCGATCGCTTTGGCTAAGAGAGTTTTACCAGTTCCTGGAGGACCGACTAGCAGCACACCTTTCGGGATGCGTGCTCCAACAGCAGTAAAGCGTTCTGGTTGTTTGAGGAATGTGACGACTTCTTGCAATTCCTCCTTAGCTTCTTGAATACCTGCTACATCATCAAACAGAACCCCGGTTTTGGCTTCCATCTGAAACCGTGCTCGGGATTTGCCAAAGTTTAAGGCTTGACCAGAATTACTCGCAGAGCGTCGCAGGATCATCATCAAGCCTGCTAGTAACAACAGAAGCAAAAATAAGTTGGCAATTAGACCTAAAGCGGCTGAGTTATCCGCAGAGCGCTTAATTTCAGTGGGAACATTCTGTTGACGGAGTTCCTTGAGTAGCAAGGAGTTTTGATCGAACAAAGCAACTCGTTGAGGAGGTTCATTCTCCTTGGCCTCCTTTAGGCTAACTTTAGCAATCTTAGTAGCTTCATCAATTTCTATTTTAGCGACTTCCCGATTTTTAACTTTCTCTAATAGCTCACTATAGGTTAGAGATTTCTCTTGTTTAAGCTGTGCTTGGGCTGGGGTACCCAGTATCACCCCTTGCCAAAGGAGCAAACTGGCAGCAATACGCCAGAATTTGACTAACTTGCGGTTTTCCTGAGGTTGCTGTAATCTAACCTCAGGATTTGCCAGCGGCTGTGGAGAGGTGTTTACCTCTGCATTAGCCATCCATGCTCTCATCCAGAAACGTTTCTTCATGGCTGTTTGCTCTTTGGTCTTGCCTTGACTCAACTCCTGGGTAAACCTAGTTAGGCTTCAATAGAATTCACGCCCTTGAGTTGAAAATTCTTTCACTTTCTAGTCTAGCTCCCTAAAATCCGGCTTTAGCTGTAAGAAACTCATCTTAAGTCCGGTAGCATCGGTAACCTGCTCTTGCCTAGATCGGGTTTCCAAACCTCACGCTGGTTTGTTTCTTAATCCTTCTTCCTGTAGAGACCTTGCGTGGAACATCTCTACAAATGGTAACCATACAACTCGACACGAGACCACTAGTTGACCTTGTACGTTTGAGAGTCAACCATCAACCGTCAACCATGAACAAACATCTGATCAATTACACCGAAGTGGATGTCTTTATTTCTTCTACCTGATCTGAGGGGGTTGGCGGAACCTGGGGGATTTCCATTGGTACATCTTCCTGTTGGAGATCCTCTAGGGTAGTGACAAAATCTCTAATCCCTTGAAATTTGCCATAGACCGAAGCAAAGCGTACATAAGCCACTTCACTCTCCGAACGTAGGTAGCGCAAGACTAACTCGCCAATTTCGTGACTGATGACTTCCCGACCAAATCGCTGTTGCAATTCTGCTTCAATCTCATCAACCAATGCTTCCAGGCGTTTTTGGAGAATACCGGTTTTTTCACAAGCACGTATAATTCCCCGTAACAACTTGGAACGGTCAAATGATTCCCGCTTGCCATCCCGCTTGATCACAGTTATTGGCACAAATTCGATCCGCTCATATGTCGTGAAGCGATGTTTGCATCCCAAACACTCCCGACGTCGCCTCACACTTTTCCCTGCCTCAGTAGAACGAGACTCAAGAACGCGGCTCTCGGTGTGGTGACAAGAGGGGCATCGCATAAGATAATTTTGTTTTCTTGCTGAGTGGACTGATTGGCGGCAGATAGTTAGAACGCCCTAAGAGTCGATACTTTCAAAATAACAAATATAACAATTATATGGAAGATGAGCCGATATCTACCTGTCCACTTACCTATATCCTATAGGATCATTCACAGGCTATTGCGGCTCAGAGCATCCACAGAACTGTTGAATTTCGATCTGAGAAATCGAGGTAAACTACTTACCGATCTTAGGCGGTTCCCGAAAAGCAATGGCAAAAAATAGGGTGCCTAGGGCTAAGGTCAAGATTAAGATATAAGCAACTGATTCCATAGCTATAATTCCTGATTATCTCCTCACTTATCAGTCTACCTTGCATGGACCACAGAAATAGCAAAAAGGCAAAAGAAAAATTTATTTTCTTCTGCCTTTTGCTTTTGACTCAAACTGTGATAGGAGATAGTTAACCTCTAGATAGGCTCTGTCCTACGGGTACTCTTATCACCAAGCTTCTGGAAGAAGCCCCACTCGACTTGCTCTTCCTCTAGGTCAGGATCGACACCAGCAAACACATCCCGATAGAGGGTGCGTGAGCCGTGCCAGATGTGCCCAAAGAAGAACAACAGTGCAAAGACAGCATGACCAAAGGTGAACCAACCCCGAGTACTAGTGCGGAATACACCATCAGAGTTTAGGGTTTCGCGGTCAAATTCAAAGCCCTCACCCAGCTGAGCAGTACGAGCGTATTGCTTCACATCGAAGGGGTCAGTAAAGGTTTGACCATCAAGAACTCCACCGTAGAAGCTAGCAGTGACACCAGCTTGCTCGAAACTATACCTAGATTCAGCCCGTCGGAAAGGTATGTCCGCACGAACTACACCATTAGCATCGGTCAAAATGATCGGGAAGGTTTCAAAGAAGTTCGGCATCCGACGAACGGTCAGCTCCCGACCTTCACTGTCTGTGAACACCGCATGACCTAGCCAACCTTCAGCAATGCCATCCCCTTTGTCCATCGGACCTGTACGGAACAAACCACCTTTGGCAGGGGAGTTGCCTATATAGTCATAGAATGCCAGCTTCTCTGGAATCGATGACCAAGCTTCTGACAAGCTAGCACCATCAGCCAATTCAGCTTGTACCCGTTGGTTAATTTCCTGTTGGAAATACCCCTGATCCCACTGATAACGGGTTGGACCAAACAGTTCAATTGGGGTGGCAGCACTGCCGTACCACATGGTGCCTGCTACTACAAAGGCAGCAAAAAACACAGCCGCGATACTGCTGGAGAGTACCGTTTCGATATTCCCCATCCGTAGAGCTTTAAACAAGCGTTCTGGTGGTCGTACTGTTAAGTGGAATAAACCAGCAATAACCCCAACAACACCAGCAGCGATATGGTGAGCGACAATACCTCCAGGGTTATAGGGGTTAAAGCCTGCTGGTCCCCATTCTGGTGCGATCGCTTGAACACTACCAGTGAGACCATAAGCATCAGATACCCACATCCCAGGACCCCAAAGCCCAGTCAAGTGAAAGGCACCAAAGCCAAAGCAGAGTAAACCAGATAAGAACAGGTGAATACCAAAAATTTTTGGCAAATCGAGAGCTGGTTCGCCACTGCGTGGGTCTCTGAACACATCTAAATCCCAGTAAACCCAGTGCCATACGGCAGCCAGGAACAATAAACCAGAAAGGATAATATGAGTTGCAGCGACACCTTCAAAAGACCATAAGCCTGCATTGGTTACAGTTTCACCAGTGATGCTCCAGCCCCCCCAGGAATCAGTAACCCCTAGACGAGCCATAAAGGGCATGACGAACATCCCCTGACGCCACATCGGGTTAAGAATCGGGTCACTCGGATCAAAAATTGCCAATTCGTACAGGGCCATTGAACCAGCCCAGCCTGCCACCAGGGCTGTATGCATCAAGTGCACAGCTAGCAGACGTCCTGGATCATTCAGGACGACCGTGTGTACTCGGTACCAGGGTAGTCCCATTGACTACGCTCCTCCTAATATAGAGTTTTTACTTCGACGCTTCTTTTGATCAGTATGTTAGAAATCGCCTTGAACTTCCCCCCGCTTGAAACACAGGGGATCCTAAGAGTAACGTTGTTCGAGGGGTTAAAAACCTCATCTGACAACGCTTACGGTATGATTTCTTTAATTTGACACTGTTTGGAGAGCTTTCAAGCTCTCCGACCGACCTTGGTTAGGTATGAACCTAACTGTATCGCTACTTTGGTAGCCCCCCTAGATATCGCCATTGGCAACTTAGGTAGGACAAAGTATGTATGAAACTAAAGTTTGTTTAAAGAAGTGTAACTATTGTTAGAGCCGATTGCAAGCGAACGCTCGTGTTCTCAGCTTAGGGTCGGAAGCGCTTAACCAGCTATATTGGGCAAATTTCCCTTGTATTTGCCTAAATTAGAGCAATATAGCTTCTAAAACCTAAAAATTGTCAAATTCATTCCGGTAGCCTCTTTACTGATTAGCAATAGTCGGACACAAATCAACATGAAAAATGTATATGGAAAAAGGCACAAGGATAGAACTTATGCCCAGTTGAGTTTAAACGATATTACCTAAAGCACTTAAGAGGGGAGGGGGCAGAGGGTAAAGAGTCCAGAGGTGGTAAAAGCTGGGGCTCAAAGGGCTATTGATATGCAACTCGGTATTAGGGTCCAATCCTATGGGTAGGGTTTTTTGATTAACTGCTAACCCGAGCTATAGCTTTGATCACAAATCGCAATCAAAAGTATTGTTTCCTCATATTCCCTATCCTCACCTTCTTCTCCCTCTTCTTCCTTGTCCCCTGGTGCCTTTTCCCTATAACAGTTAACCTTTGCCCGCTACCATGATTTCAGTATGTGTCATCGCTAAGCGCTCAAGAACTTGCTCAGCAGTGATCAAGCGTTTTAGGACAACTTGACCAATAGTTTTTGCTGACTCAGGTGAGGTGTTAGGCATGGGTTTGACTTCAAGCATAACCACAAGGTCTTCAACCTGATAGAGCCACAATTTTTCTCCTTGCTCTAGGATAGAAAGGTTCATTTGCTTAATTTCTGGCAGCCGTCGCCAAGCGTTTTCGTTCCAAAGACCTCCAAACTCCCAAACGCGCCCGACTATCCAGCCTTCCGATAAAAAGAAATATTTCACGTTGCTCTTCGCTAATCCTGCTCTATATTCCTATTTTCCACTCAAATTGAGTTTTTCAGCTTAAATTGACGATTTAATTCAACTTTTATCCAACAACGGCAATTGGTTAATTTCAGGACTTACGCACCAAAGCTTGTTGGTTAAGACTGGGTGTCAGGTGTAGTGGAGATTTGTAGAATTTGACAAAATGATCAGTATATGATAAACAGCAGTAAGCATTGTTACTTGACCATAGTTTTTTTAGCTATAGCAGTCGCCAGGGCAGTTAGGACATGACAAAAGTCTCAAACCTAAGTAAGCGCAAGAGTTTGACTTCTGACTTCTGATTTCTGACTTCTGACTTCTGCTATATAGCTGGTTACGGTATCAATTGATGGGTAAAATAATCGATAATTCAGATAAAAAAAGGATAATACAAGCCAATCCAATTCTTAGATAACCTGGCTTTATACAACCTATTGGATTGGCTATATGTAGACTTCAACCTTGATCTGACAAGCATTTAGTCCTCTTGAGAGGACTGGATTTACTCGCCCTGGGATTTTCATCCCTGGCGGACTATTGGTAGTAGTACAAAATGTGATTTAAAATGGGCTGATATCAAATTGTCATTGGTCAAATTATCATTGGGAAATTAACAAGTAATAAGGAACAATTAACTAATTCCTAATAACAAACTACTTTTGATTTAACTTTTGATTGATCTAAATTAGATACTAGTTCAGATAGCTCCTGGGGTTCGTCGATCAAAAAATCGGGTTGATATTGAGCTAGAACTTCTTTATAATTAAATCCCCAACTGACAGCAACTACTTTAAGATTATTTTGTTTAGCTGCCTCAATATCCCTAGTTTCATCTCCGACATAGATCACATCAGCAGGATTTAAATTATGTTTTTTGAGGAATTTACGAATAACTTTTTCTTTTCCAAATATGGGACTCCCTGAGTCAACAAAATCAAAAAGCTTTACCCAAGAATTATTTTCCAAGAAAAGGTTAACGTTATCTGCAGAGTTAGATGTCAATATCCCTAATTGGTAACCTTCAGATTTAAAATCATTTAAAACGTCTATTAGTCCAGGAATAGGAGTTAAACTTTGAATATCTTCGCGTAATAGTTTTTGGACTTTTTTCAACAAAAACGGGATTCTAAACCTCGAAATACCCGATTGCTTAATAATTTCCCTAGAGCTTAAATGTCTAACTTGCTCCAATTTTTCAGCTGATGTGGGCTGATATCCAAATTCTCCCGCTAAGCTATTACTAATCTTGACAATGGCAGTAAGGGTATCAGCCAGAGTCCCATCAAAATCAAAAAGAATTACTTTTACACTCATTGAGCAATTAACAATTAACAATTCGCAATTCGCAATTCGCAATTCGCCACCCAAATAATCAATGACTAGTCAGACTAGTCAACCGATTTTTGACATGCATCAATATTAGCTTGGGCATTGCGCCGTAGCATATTTGGCTTAATACGCCGCAGCGCCGAAGCTGGAAACCGTCGATTCCACTCCTGATCAGATATAGTAGCTAATTCCGTGAGTCGAGGAGCCACATTCTCAGGGTAGGGCTGAAACTCTACCACATCAGTTTCTTTAGCAAAACGTTGGTTCCAGGGGCAAACATCTTGACAGATGTCACAACCAGCAACCCAGCCTTCTAAATGGGGTTTAATCGATTCCGGCAAGTTTGCAGCCCGATTCTCAATGGTATGATAGGCGATGCAGCGGTTGGCATCAACGACAAACGGTTTGGTAATAGCACCCGTTGGACAGGCTTGAATACAGCGGGTACAGCTACCACAGTGTGAAGTGTGAGGGGTATCTGGGGTCAAGGCTAGGTTAGTCAACACTTCCCCTAAAAATACCCAACTGCCATACTCCCGCGTAATTACATTACCATTTTTAGCAATCCAACCAATACCTGAGCGCTGCGCCCAGACTTTATCTTGTACTGGCCCTGTATCAGCATAGTAACGCACCTGGATTTCTTCTGCTTGTGCTTGTAACCAAAAGGTCAATTCCTTCAATTTTTTATGCATGACCTTATGGTAATCTCTCCCCCAACCGTAACGGGAGATTTTGCCATACTCAGGGCTTTCGGGACGCTGGTGAGGGGTGTAGTAGTTGAGAGCAACAGAAATTACTGACTCCACCTCTGGCATACAGGCACGAATATCCAAGCGTCGAGGATTTGCCATCCAAGCCATGTCTGCTTGATACCCTAACCCTAGCCAAGCCTTCAAGTTTTGCTCTGCTGAGTCATGATGATCAACATCCACAGCTGCAATGCCTACCTTATGAAAGCCCAGGGAGTGAGCTTTCTGTTTTACCTCAGTGCTAGTAACTGGTATATCCAAGCTGTATTTACAACGTAACTCTACCTGTAAGGTGTGTTAATCACGCACGTTCACCCAACACCTTTCATCCAAGACCTTTCATCCTTTCCCCAATCTCTACTATAACCACAGTAATGTTATCCCTACCGCCTTGGTCTTTAGCGGCTTCAACAAGCATAACCAGAGCCTGATCAATACTTGAACTCTCTTGGAGAGAGGAAGCAATCAATTCATCGGAAAGTTCTTCGGTGAGTCCATCGCTACAAAGCAAAAGGCGATCGCATAATTTAACCTCTATCCTATGGACATTGACTTTAGGTAAGTCCTTTCTGCCTAGACATTGAGACAGAACATGACGCCAGGGATGCATGCGAGCCTGTTTAGCTGTCAGTTCTCCCAACTTAACTGCTCTGGCTACCCAGGTGTGGTCTTCTGTAATCTTCTCTAACTTAGAATTTCGGAACCGATAGAGGCGAGAATCTCCTACATGAGAAAACCAACACTGGTTTTGACGGAACATCACCACTACGGCAGTGGTTCCCATATCTGACCGTTCTGGATGAGTTTGCTGATCGTTGAGGATAGCCTGATTGGCCTGATAGATCGCTTGTTCTAGTAACTCATCAGAAGGAGTTTGAGAGTTCCAATCTTTATTCAAATAAGTCTTAATCGCCTCAGTGGCGATTTTACTTGCCTCTTGTCCACCGGCATGACCACCCATACCGTCGGCAACAATAAAGAAGCGACCGTCCGGGTCTATGTAGTAGTCATCTTGGTTAACTGTACGTAGTAAGCCCGGATCTGTAATACCGGCGAAGCAACTTTTCATCACATCGGTTGTTTACTGGCTTGATGCTTTCTGCTCGTCTGTGAGCTTCAGTTTGATTTTGATGGATAGAAACATGATTATTATCGACCTGATTCAGTTGAATTAAGGAAATGTCCAAAGATGTCCGGATAAATGCCGAAATATCCAACGATTTAGCCTCCTAGTACTTGCTACTACAGTGGATAGATCGTGGGATAAGGAGTTATTACGACTTTACAACAACTACAACATCCGATCAAACCGGTCAAGCCGTCGGAGCAACCTAATTAAGGCAAATCCTAACACAGTTGCCACCAAAACGACTACCAAAGCTAGTAGGACATTACCATTTACAAATAAAATGGTAGCCGAAAGGGTGAAGGCACTGATTAATAAAGTATAGTTGGTTCCCAACTGAATACCACTCAGCCGTCGTAAAACCCGGTCTGATTCAATAGAGCGCACTCGAATGCGCAGGTCTCCTCTTTCTAATTTTTCAATAGTACTTTCAATGCGTTGGGGCAAACCTAATGCTGTACTACTCATCTGTGCGGCTTGGCGTCCCAGTTCATTAATAAAGCTATTGTTGTCGGGAGTGTTGCCGTTGGTCATAATCTCTAGTGCAAAGGGTTTTGCAACTTCCATAAAATTAAATTCGGGGTCTAAGCCTTTACCCACTCCTTCCAGTGTAGAAAAGGCTCGCATCACAAATGTGAAGGTTGCTGGGAATCGAAAAGGCTGGCCATAGGCAATTTCGTAGAGGTCATCGCTGATGTTAGTGATCGATTGATCCTCAAAGGGCTTATCCATGAAATTATCCAGCATATACTGAACTGAGCGCCTTACCGGTCCCATATCACTCACTGGTGAGAGCGCACCCAATTCAATTAGGGAAGTCACCACTCGGTCGCCGTCTTTTTGGGCAATGCCAAACAGGGTTTCCATAAGTTGCTCGCGCACATTGGCCTTAATCTGCCCCATCATGCCAAAGTCGTAAAATATCAGGGAACCCTTATGACTAACCGCAATATTTCCCGGATGGGGGTCAGCATGGAAGAAGCCATCATTTAGCAACTGCTGTAGGTAAGCTTCTGCTCCCAGACGAGCGATTAATTTGCGGTCTAGACCAGCTGCTTCTAGAGCTTCGTAACTACTAATCTTAATCCCTGGTAAAAACTCTAGGGTCAAAACTCGTGATGAGGTATAGCGCCAGTACACACGGGGTACCTTCACCCAGTCATACTTACGGAAGTTGCGCCGAAACGTATCTGCGTTTCGGCCTTCATTAAGATAATCAATTTCTTCCCAAAGAATACGACAGCACTCTTCATAAATCCCGCTCCAGTCCCGACCACGCCCCCAGTCTGGATGGTTTTGAAAGTAATAGGCGATCCCCTTGAGAATTTGTAAATCAATGGTAAACAGTTTTTTTAATCCTGGTCTTTGGACCTTAATCGCTACCTCTTCACCACTGCGAAGTTGAGCTTTGTGAACTTGCCCTAAGCTAGCCGCCGCCAGAGGAATTGGGTCAAAAGCACTGAACAGTTCCTTGATGGGCTTGCCTAAATCTTCCTGGATTATCTGCTCAACTTGCTCGTAACTAAAGGCAGGAACCCGGTCTTGTAGTTTGCTCAGTTCTTCTACATACTCACTGGGGAATATATCAGCACGGGTGGAGAATAACTGTCCAACTTTGATAAACGTTGGTCCTAGATCTAAGAATGTATCTCGAATCCAGATAGCTTGTGTTTTGCGTCTATATGCGTGCTTTTGCTCTGTATATCCTCCCCGATAACTCCAAGGTTTACCATCAAGCCACAACCCAGTGATGAGGGTCAAAACAAAACGCCAAATATCAATAAAACGCCTTTGACGGGAGTAATTTTCTTGATTCCACCGATAAGCTTTTTCGCTGTATGGCTTACCTATAGAATTTTGGCTAGACACATTGCGTTCCTGATTTAGTGTAAGGTTAATAGAGTTTTGATAAAGAGCAGACACTCGGATTTATTTGTAAGGTTTTTATCAGATTAATAGGAGGTTATTAAAAAAAGATTATTAAAAAGGATCGAAACTAGTCCCTTTTGTATATACTCCAGGATAGTAACGATAAATCTGATCAAGATTGCTTGCGATAGTTTTTTAATTCCGTACGCAAGCTGGCAATTTCTGCTCGCAGCTCATCAATCATGGCTTGCAGATCAGCTGGTTTGGATCCTGTTTTCCCTGTGTTACTAGCTGTGTTACTTACTGTGTTACTAATAGTAGAATCAGCTGCTCCAGCTTCGCGATTGGCACTTTCAATGACCTGATCGGTAAACTGCCGCAGTCGCTCACGCTGCTCAGCATCAAACTTGCCTAACTCACTCAGGGCATTGGTCAGAGCATCCTCGAGCTGCCGATTAATGGCTTGAGCTGCAGCCCTACCCAGAAAAAAGGCATGAATTACAGAGTTACTCATTGATAAGTTTCTTTAGCTTACGTTACAAATTATAACGTACTTGCCCAAGATTATGAGTGAATTCAAATCTAGTTACTTGCCTCGTATATCCTCAGTTTTTCACATCTACCATGTCCTTTCAATTTAAAAAACGATTATTATATCACTTTATGTATTTAAATCTCACAGGGCTTAGGCAGTAACTTTAACTTTTCCTTCGTAGCCCTACTACTTATTAAGCGCGTTTGGTGGCGAGTTCGGGGTCAGTCCTGTGTAAGTCTCAATATTAATAAAGCACCTTGATGAGGTTGAAGGTGTTTCAGAGTTGGGGTTCTGACAAAGGCCAATTGCTGCGAGGAGGGAAGGATTGATCGGTGTGGAAGATGGTAGAACCAGGTTCTTTTTGAGAGTTAATTCGCAGTGCGAAACCAAATCCTAATCCGGCTGAGGCGGCAAGGGCACCGGTCATCAGTAGGGCTTTCAGTGGGAATCCAGCTTTGGTAGTTTTGAGTTTTGAGGTTTGAGTTTTGAGCTTGGCGTGGACAGTTTTGAGAACAGCTAAGGTCTGAGTGCTCAGTTTTGAAGTCTGAGTGCTCAGTTTTGAGGTCTGAGTGCTCAGTTTTGAGGTCTGAGTGCTCAGTTTTGAAGTCTGAGTGCTCAGTTTTGAAGTCTGAGTGCTCAGTTTTGAGGTCTTAATGCTCAGTTTTGGGGCAATTAATGACTTTTGCTGAGGACTCAGCACTTTCAACTGAGAACTGCTTTGAGGCACTTTTTCCTGAGTTGGCAGCAGCGATAACCAAGCTTCTACAGTTTTAGGACGTTGATTGGTGACCATGTGCAAGCCACGCCAGACTGCTTGTTTAACTACTGGAGTTAGGTTTTGTGGACATGGTGGTAAGTCCGGCAGGAAAAGAATATAGAAACCTTCCTGGGCATGCAATACTTCCCTGACTGGTGCAGGTAGGGGTGGGTTTCCAGTAAGCAAGCAGTAAAAGGTTGCGGTTAAGGAATAGACATCGGTTGCCTGGGAAAGTTGCCCTTTAGAAATGTACTGTTCGGGGGCGCTATACCCAGCAGCAATTAAACTGGCGTGGGTTTGCCTTACTCCTAGGGTGAGTTGACTAGTAATACCAAACTCACATAGCACTAGTTTATCGGTATCTTGACGCAGAATGATATTTTCCGGTCTAACATCTAGATGCAGCAAACCCTTTTGATGTAATATGCTCAGGGCATCGCCAATTTGACGAATGTATGGAATAGCTTGGGCTTCTGGAAGCAAGTTGGCTTGGATGAGTTCAGCTAACGTCTGCCCTGGAATATATTCCATGACTAGGTAAGGTCGTTCGGCAGCTTCAAAGGATTCGATGACCCTGACTAAATTCTGATGCTGACAGCTGCTCAAGAGCCTACCAAGGGCAAGAAATTGCCGCTTGAACTGGTCACCATGGGGATGGTGGCACAGATTGTCGCTGAGGGTTTTGATCACGACGGTTTGACCAGACTCAGCGTTTATAGCTAGGTAGGTGATGCTAAAGACACCTTTGCCTAGCTGGCTATGAAGAACATATTTTCCGTTGTGCAAGACTGTGCCTGCCTTTAAGTCCATGAAAGTTCAGTTCAACTCCCACCTATGCTAACCTTAAGTGGTGCAGAATGGTTGACACTACCTAGGTTTCGTTCCTCGCTTTCTAACAATCAAGTATCAAGGAAAAACCAGGATAACTATTACCGAAATTATCAGAGTGGGAGAGTTTGAGAGGGAAAATTCATCCCCGTCCTCTTAGGTCGGGGTATTCTTTTCCCTCTCAAATAGTGTTAATATAAAAAGTAAGGGTCTCAAAAAAACTGGGTATTGACCCTACTCAGCTACCCTTGGTGCGCGGGAAAGTCACGCCCATGGAGATAACAGTCGCGCACGGCTGTGCCTGGGAATCCCCATCCCTGCGACGGGTGGGGAGGTTCAATCAGCTTAATTATTCTGTACCAGGAGTTGTTAATCAGGATCAAACATTACCAAGGGTTGCCAATTAGGGTAAAAGCGCTCCAATAGTAGGGATGTCGTAACTCCACATCTGGCAACTTGGCTAACCCTGCTGGTAAAGGAAAACTGCCCTGATCCGTTACCAACTTCCCTCTCTCCAGACGGACTGTACCCCTGAGCAAATTTAACTGAGCTTTCCGTATAGCCTCGGCTTTCACTGGGACTTGCTGTAATTTTTCGTAAAACGTTGTCATTAGCCCCAGGGTACCCTCATCGCTGACATACCAGAGACTTCCCAATGCCGAATTGACCCCCGCTAACACTGCTAGACCGGCAAATCCTAATTCGGCTTGCTCGTCTCCTAAGGCAGTACGACAGGCACTTAAGACCAACAACTCTACCTTAGGCTTATTTAAACCTAGTTTATGGAGCTGGTTAAGTTGCAGCTTGGTATCCCACAGCTGGATGTAGGAATTACTGGGCTTACCGGCTAGGAATTCACTATGGGTAGCCAAATGAACGATACCAAAGGGTTGTGAGGCACGAGCTTTTCTCAAATTGGCTACGGTGAACGCTTCGTTGAGGAAGGCCTTTCCTGACCACAGTTTTTCTGTAACCATCGATAACTCTACAGGAACGGCTGGTAATGGGTTTTTGTTCTTAAAGTGGGATGCTCCCATGGCCAAGACTTGAAATTGCCTAATGTCTACATAGTTCATGTTGGTTAATGATAGAGTTGGCATTAAACCAAGGCTATATCGTTCTACAAGAAACCCAGTGCCATCATGGAGTGCTGCCATGGGTAAAGAGCGCAAACCAACGTCCATGATAAAGGCAAGATTATTTATTTTTTTTGCTTTTAGCTCCTGCTCTACCGGAGCAATCAACCAACGATACAACTGCTGAGCCAAGGGTAGGTAGACATTTGCGCTTTCGAGATTGGTGATACTCCTTTGGAATTCCCGAGCAACAGAGAGAAGTTGCGATCGCGTTGCTCCCTGCACCTGTTTTCGAATTACTGTTCCCGAAGCCGTAACGACTAGTAATTCCAGCTCTGTATCGAGATTTTCTTCCCAGTATGATTTAGTCTTTTGCTGATTTTTCGTTGTCTCTGGTTCCGGTTTTATTGACGTCAATCCCTTGGAATTAATAAATGGATTGCCCTTAGTCGTTTCCGGTTTAAATTCCGGTTTAAAGAACAGGTAAATTAGCGCAGGTTTCAGTCCAGTAATAGTTTTAATTTTGCCTAGGTGGGCTTGGGCTTCTTCCAGGGTTACTATGGGAGTGTTGCTAATTCCTAGATGTTTTTCAAACGCATAGGTGAAGCCTCCCTCAATTTTTTTGACATCGGCTTCTGCTTCTAGTCTAGAGTTAGAGGATTTACTGGTAACTGGCTGTGGGACGGATTGTGCCCTTGATTGACTACTATTAGTACTATTAGTATTAGTAATCTCTGCTATAGTCTGTGGTGCTGGTTGATTGTAATAAATGTTTAGAAAATTCGATTCAGGTGTAAACTTAATAAACTCAAGGTTTTTGAGATTATAATGAGGTTCTAATGTAGTATTTTTAGGGTCTATTTGAGTGTATTCTGTCTTGGTAGCAATTGCCTGAGGCTTTGGTTGAGTAAGAATTGGGAAGGATTGAATGGACTGCGGAGATACTTGAGGGCGACTGGGGAGTATATTAGCCTGATTTGAATAGGGATTGGTAGCCATTGCTTGACCTGGGCTAGTGGAATTTGGAATCAAATTGGTAGCCATTTCTTGACCTGGGCTAGTGGAATTTGGAATCAAATTGGTAGCCATTTCTTGACCTGGGCTAGTCAAATTTGAAGATGGCTCCCCAGTCTTAATTTCTAGATCACCATTATCTGACTTGTAGATCGAAAAGGATTCTAGGGGAAGAATGGTAGAATCACCTGTAGAAATAGCTCCCTCTGTACCATTAGTAATACTATTTCCCACCTCAAAGGGGGTTTGCCCGTTTCCCCCATGACTGATGGTGATTTTTCCTCCACCATCTCCCCCAACTGTAGCAATGCTGACTGCTGTTTCTTGGCCCTCGATTAAGGTGTCAAACGTCCCAGTGGCTCTAAAAAAACCTTCTGTGGTAATTTCCACATTGCCGCCTTTCCCATCACTACCACCTTGGGCATTGATCCAGCTAACCTGAATATTATCGCCATCGAGGGTAACATCCCCTCCCTTGCCAACTGTTGTTGATGAGTTAAGCTCTTCTGTGCTCAGAGCCTCAGACGCTTTGATTTTAATCGCTCCCCCATTTGTCTTGATATCACCTAGAGTGACATTAACGCCATCAATGGTGATATCTCCAGAAAAGTTCAGAGACACGTTAGGGGCGGTAATATCATTACTAGCATTCAGAACAATGTTGCCCAAAACTTGTTCTAGGGCATTCGCGCCAAGGGTAAAGCCAGGTGACCTCCTATCCCCCGACAAAATTTCTATCAGATCAAAACCAAGGGGATTATCTGCTAGCTGCTGACCAGCAATCCCTGTCCCAGGTACAATAGTAATGTTATTGTGGTCAAATGTAATCTTGCCATTTTGACCAAGAGGGGCGGTGAGATCAACTTTTTTGCCATCAAATATCAAAGTCTGTTGGCTAGATATCTCAACTGTCCCACCATCTGCGGACAATGAAGTTTGTGATTCAGCGCCACGGGCAGTAATCTCCCCGTAGAATGCTGTGGTTTCCTCTGACCAGACAGTAACTCGACCTCCGTCTCTATTTGGAGCTTTTCCATCAGCCTTAATCACGGAATCACGGCTAACAAAGGTGCGATTGGCATTTAGTTTTACATTGTCTGGATTGTCTTGGGGGTGCTTCCCAATCCACACCTGGCCACCATTACTGCCAGAAGAGTCAATGGTGGCATTAATTAAAGCAATGCGATCGCCTAATACTGTTACACTGCGTCGCCTAAGTTCTAGGTTGGAAACATCTAGGGTACCCGAGACAATGGTTGTTCCTGTCTGAGTGGGAACTGTGGTGCCAGAATCTGTCAGCTGCACGGTTCCATTGGAATTGGCACTGAGTCCCGTCTCAACGCCTTGGGCTGCTCCTGTCAGTAGCGCTGGTATATCTCGTGCGGTAAATAATGGTTGCCCATCTAGTGTACGAGGGGGGTCAATCTCTAGATTCAACAAATTTCCAGATTGAGAAATCTTAACCAGACTCTCCCCTGGTACAGCAGCGATAGTAATATTGCCTCCCTCTGCCTTCAGTTTCCCAGTGTTAATCACACTACCCCCGATCAAGGCGATCCGTTGATTGTCTGGCACTTCCAGCTCACCAGCGTTAATGATACTTCCAGGTTGGGCTAAATCAAAGGCAAAGCTAGTGGGGTCACCAATTAAGTTCTGGTAATTATTATTGTCGCCAAAGGCATCAAACCAATTCCCGTCCCCAAAGCCAATCCCAGTGGCTGTGGTTGCTGTAAAGGAAGCAGGGACATCCAGTCGAGCATCAGCCCCAAAAACAATCCCAGCTGGATTCATTAAGTATAAGTTAGGGCTGCCACTGCTTGTGATTTTAATTAGACCATTAATAATTGAGGGATTACCGCCTACGACTCGCCCCAAAATATTCCTAACCTGGGGATTATTAGAGATAAAATTGGCAATCTGACCGGAATCGAGTCCAAATTGATCAAAACTGTGGAACAGATTCGGTTGATCGCTACTAGAGAGGCTACCACCAGTGATATCGAAGCCTTGATTATTAGGAGTTACAATAGTCCCTGCACTGTCTTCTGCTGAGGTGATTTGTGCTATTGCTGGTAGCCCACTTGGGGAGAGCAACATGGCTACCCCCCAGGGCATGACTTGAGATAGAGATAAGCGGTTGAGCAATGAAGGAGAGATTTTTCGGTTAGAGCCTTGAGGGGGGAAAATCTTGCCCTCATTACGGCTCCACCGCCCTTGGTACTTAGAATTGCTGCCCTTGGGTTTTACTACCGGTTTCCCCATAATCTTCATAGCAACCCTTAACGTTCTCTGTCTAGTACTCATGCAGTCTAGTCGTCATGCACCTAGTTGGAAACAGCTGTAGCACCAATCCACTAGGGGAAGGTGGTGCTAATTTCACGCTTATTTAAAACTAAAATAGCCATGGTACAATAGCCATGCTAAAATTAGCCGTCCTTAGTGATCACTGATCACAGTAACAGAATAGGTGTAACATAGGGAATGTTCTGTCTAGCTGGCAACAACTAAATGGTTGTCTTGTGATACCTGCTGAGGTGCTTCTGCAGGTGATCCTACAATATCTTGGTACATATTGATATATTGCTTGGCTGACTTTTCCCAACTAAAGTCTTGGCTCATAGCTCGTTGCTGCAAACTCCGCCATTCTTTCTTGTAGCGGAAACCTTCCCAAGCTCTAACCATACAAGTATATAAATCTAAGGGTTCGTAGCGGTCAAAGCAGTAACCTGTGCCAGTTTGGTTGATAGGATCATGGTGGTAAACTGTATCCACCAAACCGCCAGTACGTCGTACAATGGGGATACAGCCGTAACGCATGGCCAGCATTTGGCTAATCCCACAGGGTTCAAAGCGGGAAGGCATTAAGAATACATCACTACCAGCATAAATCCGTCGAGCTAGAGGATCGTTATATAGGATTTGAGCAGACATTCGTCCTGGATAGCGGGATGCGATTTCCCACAGTTGGGTTTCATAGTAGCGCTCTCCGGTACCTAGGACTAAAAATTGACAATCGGTGTAAGCTAGGAAACCCTGTAAAACTTGCACCAGCAGGTCAATCCCTTTCTGTTCGACTAAACGGGAAACCATACTAATCACACAGGTATCAGGGTTGATAGCTAAGCCGACTTCTTTCTGGAGGGCTACTTTGTTTTTGCTACGGATGTCGAGAGTATCAGCGGTAAAGTTGTGAGGAATGTAGTTATCGGTTTCGGGATTGTAACTTTCTGTATCAATCCCATTGACAATTCCAACAGTTTTACCACTGATAAATGACAGCAAACCTTCTAATGACTCACCGTATTCAACAGTTTGGATTTGTTGAGCATAGGTGGGCGAAACAGTATTTACCTGGTTAGCATACTGTACAGCTGCCGCCATAGTATTATGACCTTGCATATACCAGGGACACCAAGTAATTTCTTCTAAGCGCCAGCGCTGGGGGCCTTGATAAGCCAGGTTGTGAATTGTGAAAACTGTGCTGATATCTGATGATTGGTGCATCCAAACGGGAATCATGCCCGTGTGCCAATCATGGCAGTGAATAACATCAGGCTTCCAGTAGTTCCAAGCAAACTCAGCTGCACCATTGGCAAATAGGGTGAATCGCCAGTCTTCATCATCTCCAGAGTAGATTTGGCGACCAGCAAAGGCAGCATGACCAAATAGGTATAAGGGGACATCAGTTTTTGGTAGTAGAGTTTCAAATACATTGAAGTGTTGAAACATAGCATCCCCCGACCACACTGGTTCCTCTGGAATCGCCATTTTATCGGGCAAAAAGCCGTAGTAAGGCATGAAAATTCGGACATCGGGTCCCAATTGCCTCAAGGTTTTGGGTAATGATCCCACTACATCCCCCATACCGCCAATTTTCGCGATGGGAGCTGCTTCCGCCGCAACGAATAGAATCTTCATCTGTTAGTTGTCAATTATTGGTTGTTAGTGCCTATTAAATAGCTGCGAGCTTGAAGGATGAAGTGGATTAGATAAAGCCTGAAACATGGAGCAGAGCTTTTCAGGAATTGACCTTTAACTCTTCTGTTGACTTGATCAAAGAACCTTCAGCTTTCCAGCTATCCTAGCTTACTCTAGCCGATACTTTTTAGCTACCAAAATCTACCAAAGTAGACTTTAGCCCGCCAATGCAAGCTGATTTTTCAGCCAGGGTGTATCTACCAAAGCTCTCAGGAATATCCCGCGAGCGCCATTGATGTCACGATCCATTACTTGACCATCAATTTTCGATTTAATAGTCTTGCTGCCGCCAATGTTAACTATCTCGCCCGTCCAACTAACCGTTTTGCTGGTATAAGCTTCGCAGACATCAACAACAATCTTTCCGGTCTCAGATGCTTTTTGTTTTAGAAACTCTTTGAACCGATAATGGCCAAAAGAAAGCATATTGCGAACCGTTTTAGATCTAAGTTTTCGGTTGCGCTTCTTGGACATCTGAGACGTCTCAAAGGTAGGGAGCAATATTACATCAAAGTTGTCAACCAGGAATCTAGCCGCCTTGTGATGTAGTTCATTTACTAAGCTCTGAATCCTGATCACCATCCTTCTGGCGGCTTTTCTCATTCGGTATTTTTGTTTTCCCTTAGCCTTACTGATCTTTGAAATCAGATTATCTAAGTGTTGACATAGACGCTGAATCCCAGAAAAGTCACCATGTCCTATTTTGCCAACGGAAGTCTGGCTAAAAAATGTCAAAAAAGTTCTAACACCAGGGTCTAACGCTACAACCCTACCTTGGTTTTCGGTTTTAATGTGGGCTGTTTTGTAAGGGACTACTAGGTAATAGTTCCCGTTGGTGCTAGTCAATCTACAATCACAAATGTTGTCAGGAAGTGTCTCAGCAAAGGTCAATGCACCTAACTTTGTGTGGTAAATTCCTTTGACAGAAACCGCCGATTTAGGAATGTAGCAAGACTGAACAGGATTTTTCCTAGAACGGAATCGAACCCGATTAATTTGTCTAGTCTTTTTGTACTTTTTCTTGGCCTCCCTAACGGCGGTGCAAGCATCCTTAATCGCTATAGACTTGATTTGATAAGGTACTGCTTTGCACCAGTCAGGAAGGTCATTTAAGATATCAGTTTTAATGGCTTTCCAGTTTGCCTTGATTTCGCCATTCTCTAGGATTTTGACGGTTTTATTGAAGACATAACGGGACACTCCAAACCAGTGGCGGACAATTGCACGCTGTTCAGAGTTTAGGAACACTCTTATCTTCTTTGATTTTTGCTCCGTATTTTCGAAGTTTGTGTACTCGACAAGAGAAGACGTGAATGATGGAGAGAAGATCTGCTGTGAGTTCTGCTTCTCGACAACTTTCAGGGTTGTCGAGAACCAAGAGTTTTCCACCGTTGAGACTGACCAAGTACTCAAAAAGTTCAAACCAAAATCGGGTGAGTCGGTCTCTACAGGCAACAACAAGTGTGAGTTGATCGCCGCGCATAAGTCGCTCCAGTATGGCTTTAAGACCAAATCTTTTGTAGTTGAGTCCTGAACCGATGTCAAAGATGATTTCCGCTTCCGGGAACAGAGAGTGCATATATGCGACAAGTCTGGCGAGGTCGTCAAATTGTTTGCTGCTGCTGACCCGGCAATAACAGATGGTAGCTGACTGTCTTGACTGTTTTCGACCTTGACTGAGCCAGCTTTCTGTATCGAAAAACCTTGTTCCGCTTGGCGTTCGCTCACATTTGATTGTGCCATTATCTGCATACTTCCTCAGAGTGTTCCTTGAGAGTCCCGTAAGTTCGACCGCCTTAGCTCGGGTACGAGTGCAATGGCTTTAATCTCCCAAAATATTCCATATTTTGGGAGATTAAAGGATATTTTTAATAACTGTTACACAACCTTTTCCTACAGTGAAAGCGAATCAAGAAAATTATAAAATCTATAGCGCTTATAACCAGACTTGAATTGACTGTTTAGCTCCTATATTCCTATTCCCGGTCGATTTGAGCCAAAATTTCCTCCAAAATCTCTTGAGCTCCCTGTTGTTTGAGCTTTTGGGCAAGTTCGATTCCCAGATTTTCTGCCTGACTCGAATCCCCTTGAATCGTATCTTTGACAAGTTTTTGCCCATCCACACTAGCCACTATAGCTGTTAGGGTTAGGGTATCCCCTTCCAACTGAGTGTCTACACCGATCGGAACTTGACAGCCACCTTCGAGTTCCCTTAATAATGACCGTTCTGCGTAACAGCGTTGAGAAGTGGGGGGATGTGCGATCGCACTGAGCAGTTCTAAGACTTCTTGATCATCCTCACGGCATTCAATTCCCAAAGCCCCTTGTCCGACAGCATGGAGCGAGATCTCCGGTGGTAAAATTTGGTGAATGCGATCGCTCATGTCCAGTCGTTGTAGCCCAGCTACTGCTAAAATCAGTGCATCGTAGTCACCAGAATCGAGTTTAGCCAGTCTGGTGTTTAGGTTCCCTCTGACATCTTTAAAACTCAGATGGGGAAAATGGTAGCGCAGCTGAGCCAGCCGTCTGAGGGAGGAGGTTCCAATTATCGAGCCTTCTGGCAACGTTTCTATTTGTTTATCTTGGTGCTTTTGGTGCATTACTAAAGCATCGGCGGGGTTCTCCCGTTCTGTGACGCACCCTAACACCAACCCTTCTGGCAATCTGGTCGGCAAGTCTTTGAGGGAATGCACCGCAAAATCGATCTCATCCCTAAGCATTCCCAATTCCAGTTCCTTAGTGAATAACCCTTTATCCCCAATCTTAGATAAAGCCACATCCAGGATTTTATCTCCGTGGGTACTCATGGTCTGGACTTCAAACTCTCGGTCTGGAAAATGCTTTTTCAGTTGCTCTTGTACCCAGTAAGTCTGAATCAGAGCAAGTTGGCTTTTGCGAGAACCGATGCGAATTGTCCGGGCAGGACTGGTAACGGTAGAGGTCATAGGGCTGTCAATTTCTACAAGGCTGATCAATTTACTTGTTCTAGACTACCGCACAAGGTGACGTTTCCGTTGCCATTTTTGTAATTAGCTATTTTTCATTTGTCATTTGTCAAAAACTAAGGTGTAGTATATAGCATTTATCAAATAGGTGAGGTACACAAGGCAAGGGATTTTAGGTAACTCGAATCCACCCTACTGCCTTTATTAAGGCGGGAAGATAACAGGAAACTTCGGAGCTGGAAACAGGGACAAAATTCTGTGTACTTCATTACTCTTATAACCACTATAACTCAATACTAATGACTCAAAATTTTACCTACTTTAGTGGTGGGATGAGTTAACCTTTATCAGCGACGCCAAAATTTTTTTCAGTGATAGTATTCAAAGAGACATCATCGGTTTGTAAACAATTGTATAGTGGTTATGTTGAAATATATTGAGTTCACAGGAAATTTTAACTTACTTATACTATTGTTGTACTAATTGGTTGAGGTGCAGTGTCATTGACTTGCGGAGGGAACAGGTAAAAGGTGGGAGGGAATAAAAGGTGGAAATTACAACTAAACTTTATAAATTTTTCCTAGACTTTGCCGTTTTTCTCTTGATTCTCTAAATTTTACTTCTATGACCACCACTGCCACATCAACCAAGGCATCTTCGATGGGTTGTGTAAATAGTTAACGGGTTGACCCGAAAATATTTCCTTTACCCCCAGGGAAATTCCTCCCCTAACACGGTTTTATCCTAACTTAATCAGGGTGCTCGCTACATTCGCACTTATATAACATTGATTATTTAATAGTAGGTCACGTCGCCTGCGGTTGCTGAGTAAACGCAGCGTGAGAGGCTGATGGGTGCTTAAAAGTTAAAGATTTGCAAATAAATATTGCAGGAATTTAAGCAATGCCAAGTTTCAACACTGATAACCCCTGTATACGAGTTGGTATATTGCATTCGCAGCGGGGTACTATGGCAATAAGCGAAGCCCCCCTGGTGGAAGCTGAGCTGATGGCGATCGCAGAAATTAACCAAAGCGGAGGAGTTCTTGGTCAACGTATCGAAGCGATCGTAGAGGATGGTGCATCGAAGTCAGCAGAATTTGAGAGCAAGGCCAGAAAACTGATTCAAGAGGATCAGGTAGCCACAGTCTTTGGCTGCTGGACGTCTGCTTCTCGTAAGGCAGTTTTGCCGGTATTCGAGGTGTTAAATTCTCTGCTATGGTACCCCCTACAATATGAGGGTCTGGAATGTTCCCCAAATATTTTTTATACCGGGTCTTGTCCAAATCAACAAATTGAGCCAGCGGTGAACTGGCTGGTGAAAAATTACGGTAAGCGATTTTATCTGATCGGTAGCGACTATATTTTCCCCCTGACTGCCAACAAGATTATTAAAGCGCAACTGAAACAGCTGGGGGGGACAGTGGTTGGGGAAGATTACATTTCTCTAGGCACTCAAGATATGGGTGAGGTGATCTCCAAAATTAAACAAGTTCGACCAGATGTGGTCTTCAACACCCTCAATGGTGACAGTAATCTAGCCTTCTATCGCCAGTACAAATCCTCTGGAATTACAGCTGATGACATTCCGATTATGGCAGTGAGTGTGGCTGAGGCGGAACTACAAAGGATAGGGGATATAGCGGCGGGACATTATGCCAGCTGGACCTATTTCCAGAGTCTGGACACTCCTAATAATCAACGGTTTGTCCAGAATTTTCAGCGTCGTTACGGAGCTAACCGAGTGACTAGTGACCCCATTGAAGCCGCCTATGCCCAGGTTTACCTCTGGAAACAAGCCGTGGAATCCGCTCAATCATTTGAGGTAGACCGGGTACGGGTGGCAGCTTATGGTCAGAAATTTGATGCTCCCGGAGGATTAGTCCAAATCGAACCGAATCACCATATTGGTAAAACATGCCGGATTGGGCGGATTTTGCCTACTGGACAATTTGAAATTGTCTTTACCAGTGAACGTCCGATTAAACCCCTACCCTGGTTAGGGGTTGAAACCTATAACTGTGCCTGTGATACACAAACTCACCAATACAATCGGTCCTCTAGCGCCACACCATTGATCGAACCCTACAGGACAAATGTCGTGATTGAATTATTGGCTGAGGTTGCTCAATGGATTGAGAAAGCTAGGTATTTCGAGACCAATGCACAAGCATTAGAAATGGCAACGGAACAGTTGAAACATGAAATAGTTGAGCGGCGACGAATTGAAGCAGAACTCCAGAAAGCGTTCGATGAGCTGGAGCTAAAGGTTGAACAACGCACAGCTGACTTAAAAGCATCTAATACTCAGCTGATGACGGAGGTGCGAGAACGTCAGCAAGCTCAAGAAGAACTCAGGGCAGCTAAAGATCAGTTACAGGCCGTGTTGGAAGCGGTACCGGGGATTGTCTCTTGGATTAACTCCGATTTGCAATACCTAGGTGTGAATCGCCATTTAGCCAAAACGTTTAACTTGCCCTCAGAGGGGTTTGTGGGTCAAGACATTGGGTTTCTTCAGGCTAGCTCAGAGTTTAATGACTTTGTCAAGGAGTTTTTTGGCACTCCAGAACAAGATGCTTGCCGAGAGGTCTCGGCTATCGTCAATGACGAAAAGCGAAACTATGTAATTGTTGCCCAGAAGTACCATCAAGGCTCAGCTGCTTTCACCGTTGGGATTGATATTACCGAACGTCAGCAGGCTCTTGATGACCTGCGCAAGACCAAAGATCAGTTACAGGCCGTCTTGGAGGCAGTACCGGGAATTGTCTCTTGGATTAGCTCAGATTTGCGCTACTTGGGTGTGAATCGCCATTTAGCCAAAACCTTTAACTTGCCCCCAGAGGCTTTTGTGGGTCAAGACATTGGGTTTCTCCAGGCTAGCTCAGAGTTTAATGACTTTGTCAAAGAGTTTTTTGCTAGCTCAGAGCAAGATGCTTGCCGAGAGGTTTCAGCTATTGTTAATGACGAAAAGCGAAACTATGTAATTGTTGCCCAGAAGTACCATCAAGGCTCAGCTGCTTTCACTATTGGGATTGATATTACCGAGCGTCGGCAAGCTGAAGAAGCCCTGAGGCAAGCTGAAGCGAAATATCGCAATATCTTTGAAAATGCTGTAGAAGGTATCTTCCAAACCACCCCCTCAGGACGTTACCTCAGTGCTAACCCAGCTTTAGCTCGTATCTATGA
>NZ_JAAHIG010000480.1:0-6006 GCF_010692305.1 Moorena sp. SIO4G3
CGGCGCGCTTGCGGGCTTGGGGAGATGGGGAGATGGGGAGATGGGGAGATGGGGAGATGGGGAGATGGGGAGATGGGGAGATGGGGAGATGGGGAGAGAGAAGAAGTAGTTTTCAATAATTTGCTATAGTTAAAGATATTTTTGCTCATTGTTATCGTACTTCTTGCTCTGTTGATAATAATGATATTCCCCCTACTCCCTACTCCCTACTCCCTACTCCCTACTCCCTACTCCCTACTCCCTACTCCCTACTCCCTACTCCCTTTTCCCTAAAATGCGATCGCTAAAATACTGACGATACAAATTACATCTCAAACTACAATCATTGCCATGGCGCTCAACCAGTCCAATACTTTCCAACTTCCGAGTGATAGTAGCATCCAGGCGCACCGGATTGGTTGTACTAACTAATAATTTAACAGCTTCCAGCAATTCGGGATGCTCTTTAATACTAGTTAAGAGTTCACGAAGATGACTGCGATAAATTCCTGCTTCTGTGGGCGCTAAAGCCAAAAAGTTATCCAGTGTCTTCTCGGCTGCTGGGTGATTCTTCAGATGATCAAAAGCTTGGGACAATAAATAAGGATGTCCCCCCACCATCCCCATCAGTTTGGTTACTGAATCCACAGACAACGTCAACCCATAACCCTGGGCAAACGTCTTAACCTGCTGATCACTAAACTCTAGTAACTCTATAGGTAATCCGACATTAAACGGCGACTGTTCGTTAGATAAATTAACGTAAACTTCCGTGGCATAAACCACAATCAACCGTAGGTTTTTCCAAATCTCTTTACTATTAGCATCTTCATGGCAACTTCGGAGCAAAGTCAGAAACCCTTGAGCCACCTCTTGATGAGGAAACACTTGCTCTACTCCATCCAAACACAAAACTACTGGACTATCTAAAGACGCTAACAAATACTGCTCGAAGTATCGTTTGCAGTTTACCTTGCTGACTAAACTCTTGTTCCAATAACTGTCCAACTGCTCCGACAATCCCAAGTTATCACCAACCCGCACACAAAAAGACTGTAAAAATTTATCTAAATTAGTGAAAGGTAGCTCATTCATGTTTAAATAAACCCTTCCATAACCCAGTTCTTCGCCATGGGCGAGAATCTGATGACTCAGTAACGTTTTGCCCATCAGTTTCGGCGCTTTAATCCGAATTAACGCTCCAACTCTGACAATTTCCTGATAACAACGAGCCTCAATGGGTGGGCGCTCAATGTAAATCTCTTGAGCAGCTCCAGATCGAGACGATAACTCGAAATCTATTAATACTTGTTCAGCCACTAACTCAGGCTTATACCTATTAACGAGTTTAACCAATTCACAACGAGCAGACAAACCCTTAGCTGGAATCTCAAAGTCTTTATAGATTTGGCAAATATGATGTCTTACCGTAGATATATCAGAGACACCTAGCACCTCGTCTCTGATTGCTTCATGTGTCTTGCCAGCCACTACCGCCTCCAAAACTCGTCTCCTTTTCCGAGGCATGTTCTTATATTTTTCGTCGAAGGCTTCTTTATGAATCATAGCCGATCGCTCCTTGTCTCCTGACTATTGCTCTTGTGAGTTGAGATTTTAATTTATTAGTCGATCAAGATTGAAACAATAGTTTCACGAAGTTTTATGAAGCAGTGAAAAAATCATCACGGAGATACTCTTCGAGCTTCACAAATGTGAAAAACCGTCAATAATGTGAAATTTTATCCACAAATCCTGACCGGTAGTTTTGAGAGCCTCTAGTTTAAGTAGAATGGGATTTACCCAAGCCAAAAGCATTTTTTAATGCTAAACAATGATGTCTAAACAAAACAAGACAATTTGACCGGTAAACCCGATTCTTTAAAGAGCGCATTCGTCAAGCCAAGCTTTCCTTTCACTTGCTTGTCGGGGCTACAAGTCTAAGCGGGATTGTGGGTCTGGCAGGGGCAGAATTATTTATGTCCAAAAAGTTATCTGAAGGAGCAGTGACTACAGAGGTGGGATGACCATCGAATATTGCTTTTGTTAAGCTTGCTAAAGATGCCAATGACCGGTTAGATGAAGCGATTGAAGATGATGATGAAGAGTAGTAGGAATAGGGAATAGGGAAACTGTTGATACAAAATTGCAGCTGGGCATCCCTTGATTACCTTGTAGATCAACTGACATCATGTCCGGATAATTAGTGATCAAAAACCTTCTGGGATGAAACCTTACTCCTTTACTTCAGTATAGCTGCCTTCAGCATAGCTGCCTTCTGCCTTCCTTTCGGCTAGATTAATGCTAGGGTGGGCAGTGCTTGAGACTGCCCACCCTAAATGAACGTGATTAACTCGTAGATACACCGACCCCATGTCCTGTAGCGGCAAAGCCTAAAGCCAATCTAATTCCACCGGTATGGGTGAACTTGTCTGTTGGGCAAAGGCTGTATAGAGTTCCCGATTCTGTTGACGCTTCAAGAATTGCCGACGCACATGTTCCCCATACACTCTGCCTTGGATAGCAGACTTAGGCAAAAACTGCTCTAGAGTGAAATCTTGATCATAAATGTGGTGTAGTGCTGTGCACACCAGATAGGGATAGCCACCTACTAAAGACATCAGCTGCGCCACTTGATGAGCATCCCAATTCAGTCCATAACACCGTGCCAAATCTTGTACCTGTTCCTGAGTAAACTCAGGTAAAGCAATGGGCAGCCCCACATTAAAGGATTCATGGAGATTCAGCCAAGCATCATTTTCTGTGGCATAGACAACCACTAACTTAAGTTTTTGCCAAATATAGCTCCTACGATCTCCATACTTAGCTTTCTCATGCCAGGTGCGCAGTAAACTAAAAAAGTCTGAGGCGATTTCCGGGTATTGAAACACCATATCCACCTCATCTAAGCCCAGTACGAGTGAACTGTCAATGTCAGCCAACAGATAGTTTTCAAAGTAGTCGGTGCTGTTAGATTTGCTGCCCAGAATCTCATCCCAATAATCCGCCAACTGATTCGACAGCCCCAGGCTTTTCCCAACGCTGACACAGAACCACTGTAATAATTTATCCAGGCTAGTGAAGACCTCTCGATTAGCTAGTTTAAAGTTGAGAGTGACTGTGGTATTTCCCTGCCATCGTGCCTGCTCCAGAATCCTGGCCATCAGGGAGGTTTTGCCCATTTGCCTGGGAGCATAAATCCGAATCAAGGCTCCGGGTTGCAAAATGGCATGATATGAGCATGCTTCGATGGGGGGACGCTCTATATAAAAAGGGGAATCTAGAGGAACTTGACCTCCGGGTAATTCCAGGATTGGGGAGCTTGAAATTCTACGGCTGCTCTCCTGTTGCCAATCTCTTGCGATACGTTTGAGGACGACCTGAACGTTTTTTTTGTTGACCTTTGTCCCCAATACTTTAGAGAGCAAGTGCCATAATTTTGCACCAACTGTCTTGACATGGGCACTAGAAAAACAGTAAGTTTCCGCAATTATATCATAAGTGTGATTTTCCCAAGCTCCCCGCAATACATCAATTTGGACTTTATCCAAATGCTGGTCAGTTTTCGCAAACACCAAGGATTGCAAAAGTTCGATTGCTTCTTCAATATGCATTAATATTTTTTACAACTTTATAAAAAAAATAAACGTATTTTAATTCAAAACTACCTTGACTATAGCTTGAATAGTTTGATCCTAAAAAAAAAACAAAATCAAGAGTTAATTTTCAGGATAATCATCGGCAGCTTTAGTAAAACTTTATAAATCAACTATACTTTTTTATCGGTAATTCATAAACTCAACGATCACTTTACAAACCCTTGATAAAGAACTAATCGATCTTTATCAAAAATTCATATTTGTTATTGCTGAATCCTACTACTTTTTACTACTGAATTTTCTGCCATTGTTATTTAATTTAGTGATTAAATTCTTTCACTAAATACAACCCAATAAACATTTTATTTTGGCGGAAAAATTATGGCTAATTCAACTCTAATAACCAAGTCATCAATGGCAATAGCAATAGCAGGATCTATTGTTCAGAAATCAGCCGTTTTACTGGGTGCTACAAGCATGATTTTCCTGTCCATAGGAACTGCCTCAGCACAAGCATTTACTCTCAGCAATGGTTCCCTAGAAGTCACAATTCGAGAAGACAACGGTGCTATTGATACCGTATTATTTGACAAAATGACCTTCTTTGCTAGTGATTTTTTTAACCCAGGAGCTCCTATCTCCGACTTTGGTTTTCAAAACGGGACAAACACATCTACTTTTGTCAGAAACACCACAACAGGTTTTACCCAACAAGCGGTAAGTGTTAGTAGCACCGGTGACTCTGTGTCCGTGACAGGAACATACACTGGAGGGGGTGCTAATGTTGATTTTACCCGCACCTATTCCCTGGTTCCCGATTTTAACGTGTTGAGCGTCTCAACTGAATTTGTTAACAATGGTTCAGACGTAGCGCTGCGTTATTTTGACACCTTTGATCCAGACCAGGGTATTGATCAAGGAAACGGCTTCGGCACTTTCAATGATGTGTTGTCACTCTCAACCGATGCTGGATTGGCAACAGTCGGTCAAGCCACGGAAGAAGATGGTCTGACGGTAGTCTTGGGGTCACTAGACCCTGATGTGACTGTTGCTTCTGGTAATCCTTTTCAGATATCTAATGGTAATAGTTTAAACAATTTCTTTAATGATCCATTTGATGGTAATGGCGCTTTTATAGACCTGGGAACACATATTGGTATTGAATTACTTCTCGCTGCTGGAGAATCAGGTTCTTTTAAGTACCATCACGCTTATGGACAATCAATAACGGAGGCTCAGGAGGAGTTCATCCTGGCAAAGTCCATTGATGTCCCTGAACCAGCTTCGGTTCTAGGTTTACTAGCAGTAAGTGCAATCGGTGCTGGTTCAGCACTAAAACGCAAACAGGCCATGAAAGGGTAGAATAGAGCCTTAGCTAATGTTGGATATTGTTAGTATTCCCTCAAATCAGCCTAATTTTGATTGGGATACAACTATGACCCAATTTAATAAAATCAAATCCGCCTGAATATTACTGATGGGAGAGCGATAGCTAAGAATTACCAAAATGCTTCGCTCTCCTTATTGTTATGGTATGGCTAATGTATCGCTGCTGGTGTTAGATGCTGCTGATATCCCCGCCAGACACCGACTAATACTCCTTGAACCTGGACATGTTTTGCCATCACTTCTATGGGATGGTACTTAGCATTAGAGGGTTTAAGAGTAACTTTGTGACCCTTACGATAGAAACGTTTCAAGGTAGTACCATGTCCATCCACCCGTGCCGCTACAATTAAACCATTCTTGATGTCATCGGGATCAGGCACTGGTCGCATAATCACCACATCCCCTTCTGTAATTAAGTCTTCGATCATGCTGTCTCCAGTAACCCGCAGAGCAAAGTTACCTGGTTGCTGGAAGAACCCAGATATATCCAACTCCTCAACTGTGTCGGTGAAGGGTTCCACTAGACCCCCGGCTGCGATCGCTCCTAAAACAGGTACTCCCAAATTACAATGCCGCAGCAGCCTAATCGTGCGGGCTTTTCCTTCCGTCCAATCAATGTATCCCTTACTACGCAAATGTTCCAGCCTACTCTGAATCGGTGCTGGTGAGCGCAAGTTCATTGCTCTCATCATTTGTCGGATCGAAGGGGCATGGTGTGACACGCGAATATAATTAACCAGCCAATCGTACAGTTCTTGTTGGGCAGATGTGAGGTTTTCCATAAGACTCTGGACAAAAAATGGTCGTTCTTTGTGATTGCTCTATAGAACATTGGTACTATCAACTCTTGTCATTTGTCCAGAGTATTGTTCGGTTCTCGAGGGTGGGGAGATGGGGAGATGGGGAGATGGGGAGATGGGGAGAGTGTGAGAAGTGTGGGGAGATGGGGAGAGTGTGGGAAGTGTGGGGAGATGGGGAGATGGGGAGAGGGGGAGAGTGTGGGGAGGGTGGGGAGATGGGGAGATGGGGAGAGTGGGAGGGA
>NZ_JAAHIG010000481.1:0-6003 GCF_010692305.1 Moorena sp. SIO4G3
TGGAGCAACCCGAAAGGATAGGATATCTAGGAGCCGTATGAGGCGAAAACTTCACGTACGGTTCTGAAGCAGAGGTGCTTCCCTTAATAGGGGACATCGACTGTAACAATGCCCGGAGGGTAGGGAAGATCCTCCTTTCTTGATGCAATAGCGAGTGGGGGAAACCCCCTTTGGCGGCGCTGCATCGCTAAAAACCCAACCATTGGCCGTAGGCCACGCTACGCGAACGACTACCAATCGGTGTGTGAATCCAGCAAGACAACACTTTGAGAAAACAACGGTACGGCGGGGTTAGAAGTTACCGTAAGAAGAGTGGAGCCTTTAAGGGTTACAGGCTATGCATAAAAGGGTGAAAACTTTTTTATTAAGGCTCCACTCTTCTAAGGTTTCGTCTCCGGCACGCCGGAACCAAGTGAAACAGGGAAGCAACGGACTCTATAAGGCACTTCTCAAAAAGTAACTGAACGCTTAAGGAGACCAGCCCGCTGGGTATGCGCGTAAACTGAACTAGAACCTTAGTCTTGACGGGGTTTCGGTTTAGGTATTGCCGCAAGGATACGGAGGTTTAAGGCCGGTCGTAGATCTAAGAATCCCCGCTCTTCTAGGGCGGGGAGTGTCAATGCTGTCGTGATTGCTTCGGTATAGGTAGACCATTACTGCTATGGAAGTCTTCCTGTACCTTGTGGGTTAAACGCCGGGAAACTTGACGCACAACTTGCTGCAAAATTCCGTTGCCTGTGCGTTGAATCAACGACTGAGGTAGTTTCAGAATCGCCTTGGGAAACCACATCTCAACACTCAGGTCAAGATGCCACTCCACGCGGGTTATCGCCGATGGTATGGACTCCGATTCCAGCTGATGCTCTTGAAAATACTCCCTTGCTGGTACTTCTACTAAGGTCTGAGATGCCTGGAAATCAAGGTCATAGCCTGGACTGACGTAATTGGGTATGGGGATTGTCCGAATCTGATAGGAATTTTCCTCAAGAGGTAACAATTCCAAACCGATTTTTGGCTCTACCCTATAGCCAAATGCCCCAAAGCTACCAATGGTCAAGATATAGCCATTGTCTGTGAGCAGTTTTACTTTCATCGGATGAGCGCAGCGACAAAACCAATCCTGGTGAGTATTTAGATAGGCACTTACTTGCTCAGCTGAAGCATACATCTCCATACAGTCTTGAAAATGACAGTGAAACCGAGTCGGCTCACTACCTGAGTAAGACGCTGATGGAACAATAGGGTCAGTGTCGGCCTTTATAGCAGGAGTATTCAAATCGACCTGTTTTTCCTCAATTGACTGATGGTTAATAAAATGCGATCGCATACATCATCCTCTTCATGTGATTGCCTTGTGACTAGTTGATATCATGTCGGGATAATTACCCTGTCTTGATGCAGTCGCTCATGGGGGAAACCCCCTTTGGCGGCGCTGCATCGCTTAATAAAAATCTCCCCATCTCCCCATCTCCCCATCTCCCCATCTCCCCATCTCCCCACCCTCCCTCTAATTATGGGTATTCAACCGGACTTGATATGAGAGCCTAGTTGAGAGCCTAGTTGAGAAATGTCCATGGGTCGCTCTTGCTGATCCCACTCCTCTGGCTGAGTTAATCAGGAGTCGGACACAAACAAGTTGAGCTATGTAAACAAGTGTAAAGTTTGGGGGACTGATCTAGCTGGGTGTCTGGTGATGCGAGATCAGTTATGAGATCAGTTATGAGATCACTGACTATAGCGGGTTCTAATTAGATCCACCCACACAGTCTTAGAAGAACACATGACGAACGAAACTTATACAGAAACTTATACAACCGAGAGGTTGGGGTTTACGGAAGCGATGCAGAGGTGCGACCCGTGGCGAATTTAATTCGCCAACGGAAAACGCACCATTACGGTCTTGGGGGTTACCCCCACTCGCGCTTTGCATCAAGACAAAAACCAATATGGCGGTTCTCGATTAAATGGCCTAGTTTAATTTTCACTCAGAATAACTGGTAAACTGGCTAAGCTACTAGGTGAATTGTACGGAAATTGCCATGAAAGCATGTGTAGCTGGAGCAACGGGAGAAACAGGAAAGCGGATTGTACAGGAACTGGTTATGCGTGATATTCCTGTACGGGCTTTAGTGCGAAATTTAGAGTACGCTCAAGAAATATTACCACCAGCTGCAGAATTAGTGGTGGGGGATGTGCTCAAACCTGAGAGTATCAGTGCTGCGATCGGAGATAGTACTGTAGTGCTGTGCGCCACTGGTGCTCCCCCTACCTTTGACCCCACCGCACCCTACAAGGTGGATTACGAAGGCACTAAAAATTTAGTAGATGCTGCTAAGCAAAAAGGGGTAGAACACTTTGTATTAGTTTCTTCCCTCTGTGTGTCCCAGTTTTTCCATCCCTTAAATCTATTCTGGCTGATTCTGGTCTGGAAGAAGCAAGCAGAGGAATATATCCAAAAAAGCGGCTTGACCTACACCATTGTGCGACCAGGTGGTCTCAGAAACGAAGACAACTCAGACCCGATTGTTATGTCTGGGGCAGATACTCTATTTGAAGGTAGCATACCTCGCACCAAAGTAGCAGAAGTTTGTGTTGAGGCGCTGTCGGAACCGGAAGCTCGGAATAAAATAGTAGAAGTGGTTAGCTCAGCAGAAGCTCCCGATCAAAGCTGGGAACAGCTATTTTATGACGTGGGTTGAGGCAGTGTTGAGCGTTCGCTCAAGCGCGGAAGCGAAGCTTCCGGAGCGTAGCGTGACGTTCGGTTAATCGCATTTTGTGAACACTATTAAGTTCACAGTATTAACACTAGTAAGGATTAGTCAACTGAGTGTCTTCATCACCCCGACAGAAGTACGGAAAATTAAGAGGATTTCCAAATACTTCCTATAAATTTACACTCAAAGGCTTATTTTACAATATTTCAGCCTTAGCGATAGTGAGCTTATTATTGGGGATTTATATCAGACATGTGTTTAATAGATGGGCTTACTACCCGGTTGAGCGTACGCTATCTGATTATCCTACCAGTATTCATGGCACGCCTCCCTTAGTGATGAGGGGGGGAGATCCTTACATTCGCGCCCTAATGCGTACTATCACCGCTAGTGAAGCTAATGACCCCCAACCCTACACGATTATCTATGGGGGTCAACACGTTTCTGATTTAAGGCGTCATCCTGAAATATGTGTTCCCATAGTCGCTGGTCCTAATGTTGGAAAATGTAGCACAGCAGCGGGACGGTATCAGTTCCTTGATTTTACCTGGGAAGCAAAGGCACAACGCTATCACCCCAGACCCTCAGGCTTTTTGTTTTGGAAGCAGTATAGCTTTGAGGCACACTTCCAGGATGCTGTGGTTCACGATTGGCTCAAGGATAGTAGAGCCTGGGGGATGGATATTCCCAAAGAATTGCGGCAAGGAAATTTAGATAAAGTTTTGCGGCGGTTGTCCGGTACTTGGACAAGTCTAGGTTATGGCATAGAAACCAATAGCATGAGTAAGCACTTGCCAAAGGTTTATCAACGGATGCTTGAGGAAGAACTCAACCGATAATCATTCAGGATTGCAGGCTTCCAGGCAATTAGCAATTTTATAAGATTTATCAATTTTGCGAAGTACTTTCATCCTGGGTTTTAGGGAGTAGGAAGTAGCGATGCATTCCTATTCCCTATTGCCTATTATCTGTTCCCTGTTCCCTAAAATACTAAAACTATGTAGGGTTTGCTGAAAAAGTCTTTTGGTATTGGTAGGAGTCAGCGAGTGTGGAGTCAGCGAGTGTGGAGAAATGGGAATTATATAGGAGGTAGTCGGAAGACTTGTCCCTTTATTTTTTTGATATTGTCTGCCCAAAATGCTAATTTTTTGAGCTGTTTTGACCGAAAATCTGGCACTTTTAGAGACCCAAAAATGCGAAAAACTTTATCTGTCAATGCTTTGATAGTTAATCAGCAAGCCCTAGGTAACTGACCCAATTTAAAAGCGCTATATTCAAATCATTTATACATCGCTATTTTCTTTAAATCAACTTCTTTTTATTACTATTTATTAACTGATTTATGGCGTAATAAATTCTAAAAAAAATAATGATACTGTTTAATAATAATTAAGCCTACCATCATATAAACAATCTGATTGACTGACACAATTATCTTTAGCAAAAGATAAAGTCATCAAAAATTGAATGGGCAACGTTGTGATGTTGAATTCCTAGAAAAGACTGAAAGTAAGCATTCAACCGTTGGCCAAGCGTGCCCAAGCGCACATAAGCACCTCAAGTAGCTTGGGGATTCGCGTAGGGTTGCCATAGGCCAAGGCCTTGGCACATCAAGTAGCCTGCCCCTAAGGCATATGCTTACAACTCAAAAGCATAGTAGCTAAGATTGTCCTGACTTTTGTTACTCAACCCGTATAAGTAGTCAAAAGGGATAAATTATTATTGTTCAGTAAATAAAAATTATGGTAAAAATTCAAGCTGAAAGTTTTCTAAATCTAAACAATTTTGAACCTGAGAATAATGAGGATGCTGAGGGTGGTTCACTGCTCAGAATACCTTTTGGAATTGGTCCTAATGCCTCCTCTGGTACTGCTAGCACAACCTTTGATTTACCTACTGGTAACTACGAAGTCAGGCTGGGTTACTTTGATGAGACTGATGGGAACAGCACCATAGATATCACTATTGGCGATACCGAATTGCCAACATTAACTCTCGATAACCCCCCTGATGGTGCTGGTATTAACCCTGATGCTGATAGTTTCGTCAATGAACAAATTAGCAGTACCGTATTCATCAACAATGGAGACCTGATCACAATTGACGGTACTCGTGATGGCCAGGAATTTGCCCGAATTGACTTCATTGAATTCATTCCACTCGATGACAATCTAATTGCAGTAGATGACACCGCTACTACTGAAGAAAATACATCGGTAACCATTGATGTTTTAGAAAATGACACTGATATTGACGGAAACAGCACTCTGACCATTGTTAGTGATGCCAGCAATGGTACTGCAGTAGTGGATGACAATGGCACTGCTGGAGACTTCAGTGATGATTCTGTGATTTACACTCCTGATGATGGTTTCAGTGGAGCTGATAGTTTTACCTATGAGTTAAGCAATGGTCTAACTACTCAAACAGCTACTGTTAACATTGACGTTGCTGCTGCTGTTGACGAGAACAGTCTAATTGCAGTAGATGACACCGCTACTACTGAAGAAAATACAGCGGTAACCATTGATGTTTTAGAAAATGACACTGATATTGACGGAAACGGCACTGTAACCATTCTCAATGATCCCAGCAATGGTACTGCAGTAGTGGATGACAATGGCACTGCTGAAGACTTCACTGATGATTCTGTGATTTACACTCCTGATAATGGTTTCAGTGGAGCTGACAGTTTTACCTATGAGTTAAGCAATGGTCTGCTTACTAAGACCGCTACTGTTGACATTGACGTTGCTGCTGCTGTTGATGAGAACAGTCTGATTGCAGTAGATGACACCGCTACTACTGAAGAAAATACAGCGGTAACCATTGATGTTTTACAAAATGACACTGATGTTGACGGAAACGGCACTGTAACCATTCTCAATGATCCCAGCAATGGTACTGCAGTAGTGGATGACAATGGCACTGCTGAAGACTCCACTGATGATTCTGTGATTTACACTCCTGATGATGGTTTCAGTGGAGCTGATAGTTTTACCTATGAGTTAAGCAATGGTCTGATTACTAAGACCGCTACTGTTGACATTGATGTTGCTGCTGCTGCTGTTGACGAGAACAGTCTGATTGCAGTAGATGACACCACTACTACTCAAGAAAATACAGCGGTAACCATTGATGTTTTACAAAATGACACTGATATTGACGGAAACGGCACTGTAACCATTCTCAATGATCCCAGCAATGGTACTGCAGTAGTGGATGACAATGGCACTGCTGAAGACTCCACTGATGATTCTGTGATTTACACTCCTGATGATGGTTTCAG
>NZ_JAAHIG010000482.1:0-5981 GCF_010692305.1 Moorena sp. SIO4G3
TCGGTCGTTTAATCTTCCAATACGCTTCCTTCAACAACAGCCGTTCCTTGCACTTCTTCTTAGGTGCATGGCCTGTAATCGGCATCTGGTTTACTGCACTGGGCATCAGCACCATGGCATTTAACCTGAATGGCTTCAACTTCAACCAGAGCATCATTGACTCACAAGGTCACGTGATCAACACCTGGGCTGATGTACTTAACCGGGCTAACCTAGGTTTCGAGGTAATGCACGAGCGTAACGCTCACAACTTCCCTCTAGACCTAGCTGCGGCTGAAGCTACTCCCGTAGCTTTGACTGCTCCAGCAATCAACGGTTAATTTCAAGTTGGCATAATCAGCTTAGTTAATAAAAAGCGCTCTCCAGATGGGGAGCGCTTTTTTGTTTGTCTGTCATTATTGGAGTTCTCAGGTTTTAGGGAGTCGGGAATCGGGAGTCGGGAATCGGGAATCGGGAGTCGGGAGTCGGCAAGAAAATTTAGATGTAGCTCACGGTTACTAGGAAAGGCTGTAGTTATACGTAGTCATTTGTTAGTTGTCAATACCCCTTTACCTTTTGTCTTTTCTGTTCCCTTTAATAAAAATTAATAGAAAATTGGGGATAACTTTATATAAAATTAAAATTTTTATGTGGTTACTTGGTTTACTATCAACAGAAAAATACTATCAATTCCGATAGCATCGATATAAGCAGGTGCACAAAATTAATTGCACATTCCCAAAAAATCAAAGCCTTACACTGTAAGGGTTACAGAGATTCAGAGTAGGTAATTAATTTTGTAATGGTGCTTATAGCAATTCTCATCACGAGTGAGGTATACAAAAATTTTTCCCTGTTCCCTACTCCCTACTCCCTACTCCCTACTCCCTACTCCCTACTCCCTACTCCCTACTCCCTACTCCCTACTCCCTACTCCCTACTCCCTGTTCCCTTTCCTCAAGGACCAATGACTAATGACAACTGAACCCCTTGTCATCGTAACTAGTATTGCACCAGGAAATGTTAAGAAGCAACAAGCAGCTATTAATAGCTGGCTTAATCTAGGATTTGAGGTTGTTTCCTTAAATATTATAGAAGAGATTGAGAAACTCCAGCCTTTATATCAAGACATTAAATTTCACAGAGTATTTCGAGATGGACGAGAGCATTATGGTAAGCCTTATGTTTACATTGATGACCTCTTATCCTATTTGCGTGAGTACGGTAGCCAAATCTGTGGAATTGTTAACGCAGATATTATCTTAAAAGCTGAGCAGGATTTTACAGAATTTATTCGAGAGCAGACTCAAGACTCTATCCTGCTCGCTTCACGAGTCGATGTTGATACTGCTGAATCCATCAACGGTGAGATTTACGATGTTGGGGTTGATGTGTTCTTTTTTGAAAAAGAACTGCTGGAAAAATTTCCATCCTCTGACTTTTGCCTTGGTATTCCCTTTTGGGATTTCTGGGTACCAGTGATTGCTTGGCAACAGGGGTTAACCATAAAAGACTTAGTCTCTCCCGTTGCCTATCATGTCAAGCACTCTACCAACTATAGCTACGAAATATGGCAAAAATCAGCCCTTAAGTTTACAAAAATATTTGCTCCATTACGGTATCATGATTATCACAAAAAAGCTGATCTAAATAAAGTAGATTATGATTTAATTGGTCACATTGATAATTATATTGTTAAGCAGTTTTTGACAATTTATCAAAACAGTAAACAACCGATTATCTACAAACCCCGATTACCTGATGCTCAGAATCCAGTCTATAGCCATACCAATACTAAAAATCACGATTATAATTCCTTAGTTTGGTTAGCCTGGAGCTCTTATCATGCTGGTAATTTTACCACTATGGCTGAGCAGTTAAAAAACTCCCTAAGCATTACCCCTTACCAACCAACAGAAACGATTTCTGATTGGATAGAGCAGTTTACCACATTTTCAGCTGCTTATGGTTCTCCATTCAATTCTTATCCATTCAGTAACCTACCGGAATGGCAAGAGCTAATACGCTCTACTCTGCTTAATCGACCATTTAGTACCTATCAATGGCAACCCAAAGTATCCATCATCACATCAGTCTTTAAAGGGGATAAGTATATTGAACACTTCCTCAAGGATATTACCGAACAGACGGTTTTTGCTGAATGTGAATTACTATTGGTTAATCCCAATTCTCCGGGAAATGAAGAGCCTGTGATTAAAAAGTATATGACCAGGTATTCCAATATTATCTATATAAAATTGGATGAAGACCCAGGGCTGTATGAAGTTTGGAACATGAGCATTAGATTAGCCCGTGGTCACTATATTACAAATGCTAATCTCGATGACCGCAGAGCGCCTAGACATATTCAAGAACATATGAGAGCTTTGGATGAGCATCCTGATGTGGATGTGGTTTGCGCTCCTCTGAAAGTTACGATGCAGCCCAATGAAACCTGGGATAATAATACCGCTCATGCTGTCTGGTATGTGGGATTTCCGGAGTATTTTGGAACTGAAGACTTTTTTCAAGAAAAGTGGTGGGCTGAAGGAGAGGAAAAAGGTAAGATCGGCTCCCAAAATCTTCCCCATTGTATGCCGGTATGGCGGAAGAGTGTCCATGAAAAAAATGGCTATTTCGATGAAATTGGCTATGGCGCGAGTGCTGATTGGGAATTTTGGTTACGTTGTTCAACTAACGGGTCTAAATTCATGCTGTTGAGGGAACCATTAGGAATTTACCTAGAAGATCCTCAATCCTATAACCGGCGGTTTGAGTCAACGGTTGATTTTGAGAAAAAAATTCTACAGGAGTATTATGTACCGCTAACTGAGAAATCTAATGGTAATGGAATTTCCCAAACTCAAGAGCAGGATTCAGGGTTTGAAGACTCTGGGGATTATCCGAAAAAACTCAATCTTGCCTCTGCTTTACAGTATCATTACGGGGAGCATCGCTCTGGATGGTCTTATGCGATGAATAGCTTGAAAGCCTTACACAATGATGCTGGAATCTTGGTGGATGGCTTCATAGAAAAGAAATTCGCCTGGGGATCGGATCCTGGAGATTGTAACAACAGCCCAACTGCTTATACAGAGCCTTGGATTGGATTCATCCATTGTCCTCCCTATGCTCCTAAATGGTTTCAAGAACACCTGTCACCTCAGAGAATATTTGAAAGTCAGTTGTGGCAAGAGAGTATTAAGTATTGTCAAGGTCTATTTTGTTTGTCTGAAGACTCTCGTCGATGGCTCCAAAAGCAGCTAGATGTGCCGATTGTTAGCGTGATACATCCTACGGAAACTCCAGATGTTACGTTTTCCATGGATAAGTTTTTGGCAAATCCTGAGCCAACTATTATCCAAATTGGGATTTGGTTGCGGAAGATGCACTCTATCTACTATTTACCGGTAAAAAATTACAAAAAGGTGGTGTTACGTAAACCCTATGCTGGGGAAATGTTACACACTGAAAAACAAGTATTTAATTTACAGCCCAATTACAGTTATGTGCAGATAGTTGATTATTTGCCCAATGATGAGTATGATGAGGTCTTGTCAAAGAATATTGCTTATTTGGAGTTGTATGACACCAGTGCCAATAACGCGATCATTGAGTGCATCGTTAGAAATACCCCGGTTTTAGTCAATCCGCTGCCAGCTGTAAAAGAGTATTTGGGTGAAGACTATCCCCTTTACTTCCAGTCTAGACAAGAAGCAGCGGCCAAAGCTGAGGATTTTGCTTTAATTGAGGAAACCTACCACTACCTGAAGCAGCACCCGATTAAAGAAAAGCTGAGCAACGATTATTTCTTAAAATCAATTGTTAAATCGGAAATCTATCAACAGTTATCATGAGAATATCCCACAAGCATAAGTTTGTATTCCTCAGCAAACCTAAGTGTGCTAGTACTAGTATTCGCAAGGCATTGGATCCTTACACCGATATTTCCAGTACGGATAAGAAGCGACATTACCATCACCATGTGCCAGCATCTCTGTTAAAGCAGCATTTTGAGCGTATGGGTTGGAACTGGAACAGCTACTTCAAGTTTATTAGTATCCGAAACCCTTGGGATATGCTGGTTTCTCTGTACTTCTATGCCAAGCCAGATCACCGAGGTATTTATTGGTGGGAAACAGCAAGAGCAATCCGTGTATCGGAAGACATTGTCGAAAAATACCCCTATAACCCAAACACTAGGATGCCATTTAAGGAGTGGATTAAGACTGGAAAATCCTGGGATTTGAAGCAGCAAATATATCTAGAGGATTTGTCTACCTATACCCTTCCTTACTATGTTTTTGATGATCAGAATAACTTCCTAGTTGATTATGTTATTCGTGTTGAACACTTAGAGGAAGACTTAGATTTTGTCGCTTCAAAGCTAGGAATACCTATAGATTCTTTGAAGATAAATACCAGCAAGCATGACCACTATAGCCAGTATTATGATAGCGAATCCAAAGCAATCGTCTCCGAGCTGTTTGAGTATGATATCAATTACGGAAAGTATTCTTTTTAGAATAGGGAATAGGGAATAGGGAATAGGGAGTAGGGAATAGGGAATAGGGAATAGGGAGTAGGGAATAGGGAATAGGGAATAGGGAATAAAATTTAGATGTACCTCACGCTTACTAGGAAACGCTAGATAATTTTTGAGTGATCAGTGTTCAGTTATCAGTGCTAATTTTTGAGTTTTGAATTATCAAATATAGCGTTGATAAGACCTATAAGATACAGTCAACTTTATTACTCCTATTCCCTACTCCCTACTCCCTACTCCCTACTCCCTACTCCCTACTCCCTGTTCCCAGATCCGCTGTTCCCTGTTCCCTAAAACCTAGGACTTTTTACCTCAACCAATTAACAACTGCTATAAAATGAGACTATCACACAAGCATAAATTCGTATTCATTGGTAAGCCCAGGTCTGGTGATGCTACGATTAGACAAGCACTAGAGCCTTACAGTGATAGTGTTAGTACAGATCAAGGAAGACACAACAATCCCCATGTGCCAGCATCTATGGTGAAACAGCATTTTGAGCGCATGGGTTGGGACTGGAATAGCTACTTTAAATTTACCTCTGTTAGAAATCCCTGGGATATGCTTGTCTCTGTGTACTCCTTTGGAAATCCTGATCACAATGGCTTCTATTTTTGGGAGAAACAACAGTACAATCCCAACAAAAAAATGCCCTTTACCGAGTGGATAACTAAGGGAAAATCCTGGGATATCAAGGCAGGGAAGCACTTAACTGATTTGTCGGCTTACTCACTGTCTTACTCGGCACTTGATGAGGATAACACGTTTCTTGTGGATTATGTTATCCGTTTTGAAAATCTAGAATCAGATTTAACTTTCTTGGAGTCTATGCTAGGACTGAAGCTGAATTTACCTAAGATAGAGCAAGACAAACGGAATGATTACGCTAATTATTATAATCAAGAAGCTATAGATAGAGTTACTAATTTATTTTGGTATGACATTAAGTATGGAAATTATAAGTTTGGGATGGCGTAGTTGGGTAAGGCAATAGGCAATAGGTAATAGGTAATAGGTAATAGGTAATAGGTAATAGGTAATAGGTAATAGGTAATATAGATGTAGGGTGGGCAGTGCTTATTTTCGAGATTTTCAGCTTTTAAATTGGTATGAAGCACTGCCCACCATAGGATTAATTTTATCTAGTTTTTAATTAATTTCTGTCGGTGGGCAGAGATGTAGAGATGTAGTAGAGATGTAGGGTGGGCAGTGCTTACCTTCGAGAGAGATGGTCAGCTTTTAAATTGGTATGAAGCACTGCCCACCATAGGATTAATTTTATCTAGTTTTTAATTAATTTCTGTCGGTGGGCAGAGATGTAGAGATGTAGTAGAGATGTAGGGTGGGCAGTGCTTACCTTCGAGAGAGATGGTCAGGTTTTAAATTGCTATGAAGCACTGCCCACCATAGGATTAATTTTATCTAGTTTTTAATTAAGTTGCTGTCGGTGGGCAG
>NZ_JAAHIG010000483.1:0-5934 GCF_010692305.1 Moorena sp. SIO4G3
GGGCGGGGGCTGGGGTTGGGACGTGTGGGCTTCCGGGCTGGGGAGAGGGGGAGGGAGGGAGGGAGGGAGAGAGGGAGAGAGGGAGATGGGGAGATGGGGAGATGGGGTGATGGGGAGATGGGGAGATGGGGTGATGGGACAGATTTTTATTAAGGGTAATTATCCAGACACTGACCTAAGACATTAATAATTTAACCTATAAAAAGCTATGCTAACGATAACTTTTTTTAAAAAAATACTATAAAATATGTAACCTAAACTTTGGTTTTTATCTATAGCAAAGAATCAACTATATCCAGGTTTTTTTTAATAACTATAAAATACACTTTTTTACAATTTTATACTTCCCGATTCCCGATTCCCGATTCCCGATTCCCGATTTCCGATTCCCGATTCCCTGTTCCCGATTCCCGATTCCCTGTTCCCTGCTCCCTGCTCCCTACTCCCTCAAACCCAGAAATTTGTACCTCACCAAATTGAAAAACGCTGTATATAACAGAATAAACCTATGGATCGAAAACTTCAAAATTGGAAGAAGTTCTGTCAATATTATTCAGGAGACTTCTATGGGATTTGGACTAGATACTCAACCACAGGAGACGTCATAGAATCTTGGCGCTGTATTAGAAGCTTTCGTCCCACAGCAGAAGGCAGTGAAATACATCAGCAAAATCACTATACTTATGCTAATGGCAAGACAGAGACAAAAACCTTTGGACCCTACAAGCAACCTATCACAACTGGCTTGTTTTTAGACAATGGCTTTTCTTGGGGTTCCAGCACAGTAAAATCTGGCTCCACCTTTTTTTCCGATATATGTTTAAGGTATGAAAATAGTCGTGCTACTGCGATTGCCAAATACGATGAAAGTGGCAGCTTGAAACGCTTTACTGTCTTTCCGGAACACCTAGGACATTTTCTTGATGCAGTCGCTCATGGGGGGGACCCCAAGACCGCGCTGCATCGCTTCGTGAATGTGCCTGCTCTAGCTCCCGCCCATCAAATTAGTAGCGACTGGCAAGGAACAGTCCAAACAATAACCCCGGACTGGCAAATTTCAGCCCCAGTAGTAACCTCATGGCAACCGTTAGACGATTTACCTAAAGATTACCTGAGGTTACACTTTACCAACGGAATTTCAATCAGTTGTCCGGCACAGGTAGAGAGTGGAAAAGAGTTTTTTGTGGCAGTAGATTGGCTGGTTAACCAGACTGTATTGCAACGAGGCACTCGCCACTATGATCAATCGGGGTTTACCAGTTTTACCGTAGAAGTATTTAGAATTTAGTAAAACTATGATAAAAAATATATTTAAAAATACTCTTAAGTCCCAAAAACTACTTCTTATATCATGTCGCTATAATTACCCTTAATAAAAATTTCCCCCATCTCCCCATCTCCCCATCTCCCCATCTCCCCATCTCCCCACACTTCCCACCCTCCCTGTAATTATGGGTATTCGACCTGACTTGATATTCCCGATTCCCGATTCCCCATTCCCGATTCCCGATTTAACAATAATGAACTAGTTAAATCAGCCAGTTACTCTAACTTCATAGTTCACGGTTCCTAGCCAAGACATCCCAGGTATTTGGTATGGCTTGAATAGTAAACTATCTAAGTTACCATACTTTACTATATGCTTGATAAAATGTTGAGAACCTTTAAAAATATCAACACTATTAGGTATAGAGTTATCTTCTGAACCTAAATTTAGAGGTAACTTAGCTAAATCCTTGAGAGACTTTAAGGACTCATAGGCTGAAGAAAACTGGATATAAGTAGAAATAGCGCTACGCATTTTTGAATCAAGTCCAGCCGGATTCTTAAGTTGACCTTCTTCAATAACTGCGCCAAAACGCTTTTTAAGAAACGTCCTAACATTTTCTGAGTAGGACTTGGAATTATACTGATAAATCGCCTGAGTAATAGAAGATTGCTTACGAGAGTTAATCATTTCTCCTACTACGTAAGCTGCAATATCCGCAGTATAATCAGAATCTCTGGCTAACCTATCCAAAGCTTCTTCAACACTGTTAACATCTATGTTATCATTGGGGTCTCGATAGGCCACAATAGCCGAACCAATATCTCCAGCCCATGAGGTATGGTCACCAGTCCAGCTAGTGAAATCTGACCATTGGAATCCAGGCTGATCAATTTGATCAGAAAGGGAACCGATAAAATGACCAAAGTCAGTAATTTCACCACTTAATATCAATTCATTGATATTGAGTTTTCCTTCAAATTCATCTCGAATATACTCTTGGTGATACCCCGTAGCTGTACTCCATAACCGACTAGTATATTCCTTCTTAGTGTACCCACGCAAATGATTAACAATTTCATAAGCAGATTTACCAGGGTTCTCACGTTCAATTTTCTCGATGAATTCCAATGCTTCTTGTAGTTTAGACATAGGTTTCAACTAGATTAATCCCTCTTAGTCATACTGTAACCTACGTCTTGGATTTGTTAGATTCCGGATTTGTTGGGCAGATTTGGGTTTGAAGGTTGTCAGGTTGTCAGGTTGAAGGTTGGATGGTTGAAGGTTGGATGGTTGAAGGTTGAAGGTTGGATGGTTGAAGGTTGAAGGTTGAAGGTTGTTTGGTTGAAGGTTGTTTGGTTGTTTGGTTGTTTGGTTGAACGCGATGGACTTCGTCCCGCTTTCAGCGATGGACTTCGTCCCGCTTTCAGCGAACGCGTGGCCAATAGGCCAAGGTTGTTTGGTTGAACGCGATGGACTTCGTCCCGCTTTCAGCGATGGACTTCGTCCCGCTTTCAGCGAACGCGTGGCCAATAGGCCAAGGTTGTTTGGTTGAAAGTTTTAAAGTTTAATAACCTGTAACCTGTAACCGCGTCACCTGTAACCTGTAACCTGTAACCTGTAACCTTCAACTGCGTCACCTGTAACCTGTAACCTTCAATTTTAAACCTTCAACCTTCAACCTTCAACCTTCAACCTTCAACCTTCAATTTTCAACTTTCAACCTTCAACAAAACAATATTGCTATAATCTATCGCATTGCAGCAGTAGGGGGCAAAACCAAGTTAGGGTTTGACCCCTGCTCATGACCGTTAAGGGTGCCATGATCAGGATTATCTTGGAGTAAAGCCTCCCGAATCATCCGAGCAATCACTCGCTGTGCCAAACTACCAGCAATTTTTTGTCCCATTTCCTGGGTCTCCTGTTTTATCAACACTTGAGGAATAACTGGCAACAATTGCATTAGGTCAAAACCAGGAGTGTCTTGTAAAATTTTCCAAATCCGCTTGATATTCTCAGTGCTTTCGGGTTTATCTTCTGGCTTGTTGTCTTGATTATCTTTATTATTTATTTCTAAGCCTAGACGTTCCTGCAAAGCATAACTGACGTTATCCAAGGTCTGTCTTCCAAAGCTATCGATAGCCTTGACAATTTCATTGACCAAGTGCTCCCGAATGAAAGCTCCTCGCTCTGAAAAAATAAAGTCTAGGGTCTGATCTAAGACTTGGTTGATATCATAATCTGGAGAATTTCCAGCATTACGCAACAGGTTTTCTAGACGGTTCCAACGGAAACCCTCATCCTTGAACAGTAAATCCCTTAAGGATGCCCGTAATTCTGGTGATGAATCCGTCAATAGGCGCTTGGCTACATAAGGATAGGCTTTACTGAGTACTTTGAAATCTGGCTCAACATTAATGGCAATCCCTTCTAAGGTGACGAGGGAGCGAATAATCAGGGCATAGTAAGCGGGTACCCGGAAGGGATACTCATACATCAACGCTGATAACTGGTCAGTGATACTCTTGAAGTTGAGTTCTGCCACACTGGCTCCCAAGGCGTTGTTAAAAACCTTGGCCAGGGCAGGAATAATTGGTGTCAAGTCTGTCTCTGGGGTCAAAAACTCCAACTTCACGTAGTCATTGGCCAAACCAGGGAAGTCACGATTGACCAAATGGACAACAGCTTCAATCAAACCATAGCGCTGATACGTCTTGACTTGGCTCATCATCCCAAAGTCAATATAAGCCAGCTTGCCGTCAGAGGTGGCTAACAGGTTTCCAGGGTGAGGGTCAGCGTGAAAGAATCCGTATTCTAGTAGCTGTCGCAAGGAACAGTTTACCCCAACTTCAATCAAGTGCTTGGCATCAATGCCTTGAGCCTTGATTGTTTCCATATCCGTCAGCTTACTACCCGTTATCCATTCCATAGTCAGGACACGACGCCCAGTGTACTCCCAGTAAATTCGGGGAACATAAATTTCTGGTAGTTTGCCGTAAAGCTTGGCAAAGCGTTCAGCATTGCGCCCTTCATGCTGATAGTCCATCTCTTCAAAGATCCGGGCACCAAACTCATCCATGATGGCAACCAAGTCACTGCGCACCCGCTTGACATTGCTTTGTACCCACTGTGCCAGACCGCGTATAATGTAAAGATCGAGGGTAATTTTATGTGCCAATCCTGGTCGCTGTACCTTGACCGCAACAGTTTCCCCAGTTTTGAGCTTGCCCTTATACACCTGCCCTAAGGAAGCCGCTGCCACAGGCTTTTCAGTCAGTTCAGCGAAAATATTTTCCGGGCGATCGCCTAATTCTTCCTCAATAAATTGATAAGCCACCTCATTCTCAAAGGCTGGGAGTTGGTCTTGTAACAGCGTCAACTCATCCAAGAAAATTTGTGGGACTAAATCCGGTCGTGTGGAAAGAGCTTGTCCGATTTTAATGTAAGCTGGCCCTAGGTCGGTTAAAATTTCCCGCAGCTGAATCGCTCTGCGCTGGTTCTTGGTAACATCCCGACCGCGAAACCGATCCCACCACAGACCTAGAGCAAACGATATAAATGAAGAAATAATCGTGAAAGACCGCCCTAGAACTTGCAGGTATGCCTTGTGGTACTTGGCTGCGATCGCGGACGGGTCGTACCGTGGTTTTTCTGTTTCCAAGACAGAGGATTCCGTTGTCGAGCTCAACTCTTCCTCAACTGAGCTCTGAGTTCCCGACACTGGTACCACTGACCTGTCCGCATCAGCCTGTGAGTCTAGTGCTTGAACAGAAGTTGGGGAAACTGTTTTAGGATTCATAAGAAGATATTTCCGACGGACCAACAGAAGCGATTCTGTAAACTATTGTAACAAAAGGGGGATATCATTAAAACTTAATAAAGGTTCGGCAATCTTCATACCAGAATGGTGGAATAACCCATTCCTGGGTAAGAATACTGATTTTTAGTGGACACTTGACGATAAACTGAATGGTGAACGGTCAACGATTACTAGAGTTAACCCTTAGACTTCAATTGGGTATTAGGGTGTGACTTTTCCGAAATTGTTACAAAATGTGTTTAATATCACAATTTTCCCAACAGTGAATTTTGCTCAATGTTACTTTATTTGCGAATTCACAACTTTGCCTTAATTGACCACTTAGACGTGGAATTCGGTGCTGGTCTAAATGTGTTGACTGGGGAAACCGGTGCGGGTAAGTCCATTATTTTGGATGCCATTGATATTGCCCTGGGGGGAAAAGTCACCAATCGGCTGATTCGCACAGGGACTAAACGGGCTTTGGTAGAAGCTACCTTCTCGGTAGATAACCCCTTGATAGCCTGGTTGAGTGAGCAAGAGATTGAGTTACTTGATCAAGCCGATTTAGTCTGTAGCCGAGAGATTACCGCAACAGAGAAAGGCATGCGATCGCGTTCTCGGGTCAATGGCACGATAGTCAATCGGCAACTGATGGAGGGACTGCGTGAGCGCTTGGTAGAAATTACTGCTCAGGGTCAAACCATACAGCTAATTATGCCAGCACGCCAACGAGGGCTACTCGACCTTTACGGCGGTTCCCAAGTGATCCAACAGCGAGATCGAGTTGCATCTGCGTATATAGCTTGTCAAGAGGCCAAGAAAGCTCTAGAGACACAGCAAAGGTCTCAGCAAGAACGCCTACAAC
>NZ_JAAHIG010000484.1:0-5924 GCF_010692305.1 Moorena sp. SIO4G3
TTCCGAGAACGCGACTGAAAGTGCAGTAGCGCAGTCGTTGTGTTGACGTCGCGCGCAAAGCGGCTGCGCGAGTCAGATACACAGAGGCTTTCTATGATTCAGAGGGTCAGGCTCACGGAAAAGGACTAGGTAGAATTGCTACTAAAAAATCCGATCGTATATGTGCCAAAAACCGTAATAGAGGAAAGCTTTGGGCGCTTCACAGAAAGCTAGAAAAGTTAGACCCAGCCAAGTCGGCTCGAATACTTGAAAAGAACCTGACCAGAAAAACCGAAAATCGCCGCTACAGACAGAATCAATCAGAACTAACGGCCATAATAGGAGCGGCTTCTAAATCCCTCTTTAACGGGGAGTCATTAAAAGTATTTGCTGAAGATTTAACACAGCCAATCCGAAATAAACGCCAGTCTAAAGCCGTGTCCCGTAAGCTTAGTAGTTGGATGAAAGGAGTGGTGCGGGACTCCTTGCAGAAATGGGCTGATTGGACTGGTTCGGTTGTAACAGAAGTTCAGCCTAGCTACACGTCGCAAATTGACTCCAGGAATGGAACCCTTCTTGGGAAAAGGACTGGGGACAATTTTACCGGATTTGACGGGGTCGTGTTGCAGGCTGACTATAATGCTGCCAAAAATATCCTTGCTCGCGCTACCGACAAGGAAGTAACTCGGTACATGAGTAGAACCGAGGTGCAGGCAGTGTTATTGCGTCGTACCGCGCGTTACTTGGAAGGTATGGGACTGGACTTAGTTGATGCAGTTGAGCTTGACTGGCTTGATTGCAAGCATACTAAAACCCAGGCTTTCAAGCAACTCCTCAACGGGATTTGAGGAACGCCTAGACAGACGGGTGGAAGGTTTGACTCCAATTACTGTATGACCACCCCTCACTCAGGCAACAATAAATTGCACCTTGACTGTATTATCCGGTGTTGTACCGATTTATTACTGTTTAAGAGTATCCCTTGTCACCAGGTCCCATTACCCCAACTACTATTTTTCTCATCCGTTATTTCAGTCTCAGAGACTGTTAATAAAGTAACTCTTTTGACAGCTATAGTATGAAGCTTCTGTAAACGTTGTGTAAAAATTCGTTAAAATTGTGTTTGATTGTTAATTAAATCACACAGGTAATTGAACTTATCTGTTAAGAATTTGATTGAATAATAATGTTGTTAAAAAAATAAATTATGACTAACTTATTAATCCATTTTTTAACAATTATTAGATATAATTCCTAGCGATATCTAATAATTAGATATTGACTCCTATTCCCGAATACCGACTCCCGAATCCCAGATCAGCTGTTCTCTGTTGCCTTTGGAAATGTTCCATCGACTCAAACGATACTTTCTGATTAGTTCGCCATCCCCCAAACATCATCTGTTGCCCTCAATGGCAGAAGATACCTTGCTCACTCCCCATCGACTCCATTATCCCCATTGGCATGGGAATAATGGTCATCTCCCCCTTGTTGCCTTAGTTAACTGGTTATCGACATCAGAAGCATCTAGAGAACAAAACAATAATCAAAACAATAATCAGCAAAATAATCTAGGAACTATTCCCCTAGCAGGAGAACACAAAACAGCGGAATCATGTATTAATCACGGGGATTACCTGTGGGCAAAAGGTCAACTAAATGAAGCAGTGACCCAGTATCACCAGGCAATTGAACTAGACCCTAAATCGAGTTTGGGTTACCAACGTCTAGGAGCAACGTTGAAGCAACAAGGTCAATTCGATCAAGCCACTGCTTACTATCGCAAAGCAATTAAATTGGCTGGACTAGAAACCATCGAGTTGGATCACTCACAATCAAGAGAATCATCTATAGGTCAATCTGTTCCTAGCTCTAGTGAGGGCGATTGTAAACAACATCAGTCAGGAGGTCTTTTGGAAGCAGTCACGGTTTATCTACAACAGGCGCAGACTTACTTGAAGCAAAGACAATGGCAACAGGCGATCGCTGCCTGTGAGCGAGCCATTAAACTTGCCCCAGATACAGCCCAGGCTTACAAGATTTGGGGAAATGCGCTACAGTTCATGGGTCAGACTACTGAAGCTATGGGTTACTATGGCCAAGCTTTGGAAATTGAACCGGATTTTGCCGAAGTTTATGCTAATCTCGGTAGCTTGTATGCTGGTCAGCAGAAGTGGGAAGATGCGATCGCCTATTATCAAAAGGCGATTAAGCTAAAACCCGATTTGGCTGGGGCTTATCGCAACTTGGCTAAAGTATGGACTGAGCTGGGAAACCAACAGGAAGTGCTTAAATGCTGTTATCATCAGCTGATGCTAGAGTTGGATAAATCTAAACCAGAGGACTACCTTAATCTAGGAAATCAGTTATTTAAGGAAGGTCTGGTAACAGAAGCGATCGCTTGTTACCGCCAGGTAATTGACCGGAATCCCCAGTCGGTGGTAGCTTACCAAAACCTGGCAGAAGCCTTGAATCGCCAGGGGAAATGGCAAGAGGCAAATGTTTACTATCGTAAATTACTCCAATTTTATCGAACCGGTTCTCAGTTAACAGCCTCTGAGTTAACTAGTCAGATCAATGGTCAGATCAATGGTCACACCCACAATCAAGCTAACGGCTCTGATGCCCTGAAACAGGCTATTGTGCCTCAATTGGTAGACAACCAGAAGCAGCAGCAGGTGTCAATCACTCCCCCTATACGTTACAGAGGAGGGGCGATAAAAGCCTCAACTGTTGCCATCGTGCCTAGCCCATCTCAAATCACCGTTAATCCCACCAATGAAACGGTAAAGCCTATCCCTACTGCTCCAGAACGATTAGACCAAGAGCAATTAAAGCCAGAGCCATTAGACCGAGAGCCATTAGACAGAATCCGCGATCGCACACCACGACTCGGCGGCGGCAATCATATCCCCCAACTTCCTGACTCTAGAGCCTCTGAGTCTAATCTAGAACGAGATCAAAGCCTTGAGTGGTTTATCAAAGCAGCTCAACAAAATCCAGATTCAGCTAAAATCCAGACAAATTTAGGCAGTGCTTATGCTCAGCGGCAGCAGTGGCAAGATGCGATCGCATGTTATCAAAAAGCGATCGCAATTAATCCTAGCTTTGCTGGAGCTTACCGTAACTTAGCAAAAGTTCTAACTCAAACCAATCAACCAGAGGCAGCAGCGGATTATTGGTATCAAGCCCTGACCTTAGAACCGAATACGGTATCTGCTGAAGAACACTTGAATTTGGGTAATACCTTAACTAACCAAGGGAAATTAACCCAAGGGATCGCCTGTTATCGTCAGGCAATTCAATTGAAGCCTAATTTATCGGAGGCTTACCATCGACTAGGGGATTTACTAAAAAACCAAGGACAAGAGCAAGAGCTGCTAACCCTTTATCAGCAAGCAGTTCAAAACAATCCCCAAGATGCTAAAGCTTACTTCTATTTAGGAAACCTGTTCACAGACCAAGAAGCATGGGAGCAAGCTTACCCTTGTTATCTAAAAGCCACTCAACTGCAACCGAATCTTGCACAAGCCCATCATAATTTGGGAGATACCTTAGTTAAGCAGCAACGGTGGCAAGAAGCAGTAACAGCTTACCGTCGAGCCATTGAGATACAGCCAGAATTTTCCTGGTCTTATAACAACATGGGCGATGCCTTGCTTAAGTTAGAACGGTGGCAAGACGCAGCCGATGTATTCCGAAAAGCCATTGAACTCAAGCCAGATTTCCCCTGGTCTTATCAAAATTTAGGTGATGCTCTACAAGCCTTGGAGCAGTGGGATGAAGCAATTATTGCCTATCGCCATGGGATTGAAGTGAAATCCGATTGGCCCTGGTCTTATTACAACTTGGGACAAGCCTTAGCAAAAACCGGACAGTGGCTGGATGCGATCGCAGCCTATCGTAACGCTATCGAACTTGACCCGAATTTTGCTAAGGCCTATAGTCATCTCGGTGAAGCCTTAGCCAGAGTTGGCGAGTGGGATGAAGCGATTATCTGTTACGAACAAGCCATTGATATTGACCCCAGTCTTCATGTTTCCGTCTACCAGAATTTAGGAGAAGCCTTAGAACGAAACGGATATAGTAATTCAGAGCTTAATAATTCAGAGCTTAATAATTTAGAGCTTAATAATTTAGAACTTAGGACAAAAGACGATAAGTCTAAGTGGCTCTTTGAAGCAATCAATTCAAAGCGATTGACAAAAGACGATAGCTCTAAGTGGCCCCACGTTTTCCTTCAACCCTATCATCCCCCCCAAACTCTCCCTGATGGCAGCCCCTGGCCAAAGATATCGATTGTTACCCCTTCGATGAATCAAGGTGAGTTTATCGAAGAAACTATATTATCAGTGATTCATCAGCACTATCCCAATGTCGAACACATCCTGATTGATGGGGGCTCTACTGATGAAACCATGACCATTGTTAATCAATATCGAGACCACCTTACCTATGTGGTTAGTGAACCGGATAGTGGCCAAAGTGAAGCCTTGAACAAAGGATTTGCGATCGCATCTGGGGAAATCTTGACGTGGCTTAATAGTGATGACCGATTAGCGCCAGGAGCCTTATATAGGGTAGCGCTAGCGTTTTACACTAGTGGTGCTGATGTGGTAGCCGGTGTCTGTCAACTGTTTAAAGATGGCGTAGCCCTAGAGCAACACTTAACATCTTGTCCTAATGGACTGATATCTCTTGAAGAAATCTTAGATGTAGAAAGGAATTGGCTAACAGGGAAATTCTTTTATCAGCCAGAAGTCATGTTTACCCGCACCATTTGGGAAAAGTGTGGTGCATCAGTAGATCAATCCCTCTTCTACAGTATGGATTACGACTTGTGGGCGCGATTTGCTGCTAAGGGAGCTACCTTACAGGTAATTGGTTATCCCGTAGCTCAATACCGTATCCATGAAAACCAAAAGACTAGCACTAAAGATAAGTATGAGCCGGAATTACTATCGGTATCAGAGGCCCTGCGGACTAAATTTAACTGTCCTAAGTCTAAGGCAACAGAAGAGCCTGGGCAACGCCACAGCCTGCGCATTGTGTGCTTCAACGATACCGGATTTCTCGGAGGGGCTGGGATTGCTCACCAACGCATTGCCAAATCTTTAGCCTTAGCAGGGCATCAAGTAATTCCCGTTGCTGGCACATTAGACTGGTCATTGACTCCCGTAGACTGCACAGCAGAAGAGGTCTATCAATTAATTGCTAGTCTCAATCCGGATTTAGTCGTAGTGGGCAATATCCATAATATGACCAATCCCTTGGACATTTTGGAAATACTTACCAGTCATTTCCCCACCATCTTCGTGATGCACGACCAGTGGTTACTTACCGGACGCTGTGCTTATGTAGGGGATTGTGAGAATTATACCACCCTATGTGATCACGAATGTCCCACTAGCCATGAGTACCCGAGCTTAGCATCAGAAAAAATAGCCGACGCTTTTCGTAAAAAACATCGGCTTTTAGGGAGCTATAAAACTTTGTTAGTCCTAGGGGATAGTCACTGGACCACTAATTGGGCTCGTTATGCCTTTGACTATCACCAGCCTCGACGGAATTTCCAAGGATGCGAAAGTAAATTTCAGAGCATTTACTATGGCATCGATTTAGATATCTTTAGGCCCTTAGACCAGGCTGAATGTCGTCGCCAGCTTAATTTACCTCAGGATAAATTTATTATACTCACTGGTAGTCAATCTGTAAACGATCAGCGCAAAGGGATTCAGTATCTACTCAATGCCCTAGAGATTGCTAATCTCGATAATATCCTACTGGTTAGTTTTGGTCATGGCTCTGCGATCGCAGAAAACCTTGATATTTGGAGTACAGGATATATTGACCACCCCTCTATTCTAGCATGTTACTACAGCGCTGCCGATGTATTTATTGGGCCATCCCTTCAAGAAGCATTTGGTCAAACCTTTATAGAAGCA
>NZ_JAAHIG010000485.1:0-5915 GCF_010692305.1 Moorena sp. SIO4G3
TTCTAAAATCAGTTCTAGGTCATGGGAGGAAATCAGTATTGTCTCCTCGGACCGTTTCAAAAAGCTAATCAAGCGACGCCGGGAACGAAGGTCAAGATTGGCACTGGGTTCATCGTACAGCACTAGGGATGGACCCATGGCTAAAACCCCTGCGATCGCTACCATACACTTCTGACCCCCAGACAGGTTGTGGGGAACTCGAGCCGCTAAGTGTTCCACACCCGTCAGGGATAGGGCTTGTTGAACTCGCTGTTCAACGTCAACCGCTGGTAACCCCATATTCTCTGGTCCAAACGCTACGTCATCCCAGACCGAGGGGGAAAATAACTGGTCATCGGGATTCTGAAACACCAGACCAATTTCTGGGCGAAACTCACCCGCTACCACTGGTTTGCCAAATAACAGCATCCCTCTTGCCCTAGTTGGTTTTAAAACGCCGCAGATGGTCAGAAATAGGGTAGTTTTACCAGCACCATTCGGCCCAATCAAACCTATCCGTTCCCCTGGCTTAATGGTGAGATTGATATTCCGTAAACTATCCGGTTGGTCTGGGTAGGAAAAATACAGACTATCAATGGCAAGGGCGTAGTGTAACGAAGTAGATGACTGATAGGGTTCAATGTAATCTTCTCGGTAAAAAAATTCTTGTTTTTGCTGGGTCACGGTAAAAGTCTGAAGGATGAAGTCTGTTCGCGTAGCGTGGCCGTTCGCGCAGCGTGGCCTACGGCCTTAAGGCCAAGAATGAAGTCGTTTCGCCTGATAGCGTTCGCTGTAGGCTAGGAAAAATTCTCAGCCATATTAATTACGGCTCATCACTTATAGTCGGGGTGAGGGAATTTTGTTAAGTGTTAATTTAAGTGTTAATTTTATTTAATTTAAATTAACAAAACTCCAACCCAAACCCTAAACTTATAAGTCATTAACCGGAATCAATATTACCTTGATTTGATGACCATTAATTAGTCATCATTGATTAGTCTGAATTCGCTTCGGTCATGCTTCTGTTAACATAATTTCTGCGATCACAAATCCTACTGAAATCAAGCTAGTGAGTCCCAAAGCAATGTAGTGGTGGAAACCAGCAGTATTTGTACTAGACGACCTACGCTTTCCCCTAGGAAGGGGTAATGAAAAGCTCTGTGTTCTAGTCCCTATTGTCACACCAGAACTCTCAGAAACCATAAATTGAGAGGTGTTACTATACCCTCGTAAAATCATCGCTTGATAGACTTGCTGGGATTGCTGGTAACTGCGTACCAAAAGTGTTCCGGTTAGGGAAGCTAAAACTCTAAGGTTACGGTAACTACGGGCGAAGAATTCCAGTAACGAAGCAACTGGGTGACCTCCAAATTCCTGCCATGAAAGCTTTGGTCCTTTGCCACGAAAACCTCGCAGCTGCATTGCCCGCTTCATTTTAGCTAGGTCGTTACTAAATTGCTCAATATAGCGGTAAGACAACAGAGTCATATCCGCAACCAGTGAGGGCAGACCAAGCGATCGCATAGCTTTGATGTTGGTCAAAAAGGGTGCGGTCCCAAATAAAATCACACTAATGGTGAGAATACATAAGAAACGGGTGGCAATCAGCACTAGGGTTAGCAGTCCTTCCTGCCGCAGGGCGATTGGACCAAGCTGGATGATCACGGTAGTGCCTACTGTGAAGGGGAGTAGCAATGTAATCCCTAACAGAAACAATCCCGGATAGCGCAACCGATTCAACAGAAAAGACAGTGGCAGGCGAGAGACTCGATAAAAAATTAGGGTCAGAGCTACCATCGGTGGTAGCACTATCAAATGCTGTACAAAGGAAAACGCGAAAATTAGGGTCAATAGGGCAATTAGCTTGGCACGAGGTTCCCAACTGTGGATGGGGGAGTCCAAGTGAGCGTAGGCATCAAGTCCATGTTTCATTTAGTCATTGATTGTAATTGGTGATTGCTCATTGGGTCTAATCAACATAGGAGCCATAGGTTCTATCGCTCCACTTCACCTTTGATACTTCATACTTGATACTTCACCCTTCATCCTTCATCTTTTCTCTATGACCTATGACTGGCTTCTTTGATAGTCTTGGTTTTTTGTCTAGCGATAGTAAAAACGCTTTTCACAGAACAATCTTCTGTTATATAATACCCAGACTACCGGTAATAATAGGATTCTTCTTCCATCTTGGTTATTTAATTTCCTTGACATTGGTTGATATTGACATCATAACGGGTTAAAACCGTGTTTATTATGTGGTTATCCCAGGGCCAAAGGGTTAACACCACGTTGACCTTAACCCTGTCAACAGACTCCTAAATCCGGCAGGCTCTTCTTAACAACTGTGGGTTTACTTCAATTTTTAATTTCGCGCCTTTCTGTTGGTGCGCTTTCCAGTGGGGGTTTGAACCTCGCGCCTTGTCGCACCGCAACCATCATACTTTGATTGATTAGTTTGGTGGTGGCAAAACCCTACAAAAATTCTGTTGTTTCGGTATGAAGCTCGAATGGCAACCCAAATATAAAGCGATGCAGAGGTTCGACCCGTGGCGAATTTTCGCCTAGGTCAAGGGCACCTAAGCGGTCTTGGGGAGCCAGTGCCGACCTGTGGGGGTCTCCCCCATGAGCAACTGGCTTGGTTTCCACGGGGCTGGAGAGCGATGCAGAGGTGCGACCCGTGGCGAATTTAATTCGCCAACGGAAAACGCACCATTACCGACCTGTGGGGGTTACCCCCATGAGCGACTGCATCAAGACAGGTGCGGACGCAGGTTCCGCACACAGACCCATGGGCCATGAGCGACTGCATTAAGACAGTTAGTTTTTCATAACTTTACATTGCCTTCATATTACCACAGGATTTTGCCTGGATATAGCGACCCTGCCATCTAGATCGCTAACTCTCCCTGGAAGATTTTTTAGGTTTAGAGGATTATGGTTCAAAATTTAGCCCCAATTTCTTCTCAGCAGCTGAGGGATACCCTAGGGCATTCCTTTAATGATGCCGAATTTTCCCGGATTCTCAAACAGATAAAATTTATCGAACCCAAAGTCGGCCAGTTTTGGCAAGCTGAACAGGCGGAAGCTGGTATTTATATCGTGATTACCGGCAAGGTTAGATTACTCAACAGTGCTGGGGAAAAATTTGCCACCTTGACAGAGGGAGACTCGTTTGGGGAATCGACCTTTTTTCCCGATGCATCCTTTTCGCCTTACTCAGCGAGGGCTTCTCGGAATCTTCAGCTTTGCTATCTCACCCCTGAATTGTTGTTTCCACTAATTAGCAAATATCCTAACATCCGAGACCATCTGTATGATCTCGCCCGTAGGCAAAATTCAGTACTGGTTGACTCCGACACCCAGCCCACTCCATCACCCCAACCCATCAGCCCATCACCTCCTCCCCCATCCACACCTGCCAAAACGATTAGTAAAGCCTATTTTCCCAATCCTAATCAACGAGTGGGACATTTGTGGCAACGGGTAATCCGACGCTATCCATATTTTGCCCAGCAGAGTGGTTCTGACTGTGGTGCCGCCTGTTTGGTAATGGTATCTCGCTATTGGGGTAAACGGTTTAGTGTCAATCGTTTGCGAGATATCGCTAATGTAGACCGTAATGGTGCATCACTGCGGGGATTATCAGCAGCAGCAGAAAGTATTGGCTTTTCTACTCGTCCGGTTAAAGCTAGTCTTGACCAGCTAGCCAAACAAAAACTACCAGCCATTGTTCACTGGGAAGGTAAACATTATATTGTTGTTTATCAAATAACCAAAAAGTCCGTTATTGTTGCTGACCCAGCCCTTGGTCAACGTACCCTCAGCCACCAGCAATTTAAAGCAGATTGGAGCGGTTATGCACTGCTGCTACAACCGACTGCGTTACTCAAGGATGCTAAAGAGACCACTACTACCTTCTGGCAATTCTTTGAGTTAATGAAACCCCATGGGGTAGTGGTGCTCGAAGTGTTTATCGCTTCCTTATTTATCCAGATATTTGGATTAATTACACCTCTATTTACCCAGCTAATTTTAGACCGAGTCGTGGTGCAGCGCTCTGGGCTAACCTTAATGGCGGTAGGGTTAGGGCTACTGATGTTTAGCCTATTTCGAGTCGCGATGATGGGATTGCGGCAATATCTACTAGACCACACGGCTAATAAAGTAGATGCAGCGCTGATTGTAGGATTTATTCGCCATACACTGCGGTTGCCTCTTTCGTTTTTCGAGTCCCGCTATGTTGGTGACATTATATCACGAGTCCAGGAAAACCGCAAGATTGAGCAGTTCCTGACCGGTGAAGCCTTATCAATTCTGCTGGATTTAGTAACGGTATTTATCTATGTAGGATTGATGTTTTGGTACAGTTGGAAAATGGCGTTATTGGCCTTAGTGATTGTGCCGCCATTTTTCCTACTAGCCTTAATCGCGACACCATTTTTACGGAGGATTTCCCGGGAAATATTTCAGGCTTACGCCAAAGAGAATAGCTATCTGATTGAAACCCTTTCTGGTGTCCGAACGGTAAAATCAACAGCAGTAGAACAAACAGTACGTTGGCATTGGGAGGAGTTATTAAATAAAGAGATAAAACAGGGATTTACTGGGCAAGTTATCAGCAATCGCCTCCAAATTTTTAGCAATGCTATTGAAGCCGTGGCCACAACAGCCCTACTCTGGTATGGAGCGTGGTTAGTAATTCAAAATCAGCTAACGATTGGGCAATTAGTGGCCTTTAATATGCTGCTAGGAAATGTGATTACTCCCTTCCAGCGGTTAACCGTGTTATGGAATGAATTCCAGGAAGTAGTTATTGCTATGGAACGGATTAATGATGTGTTGGATGCGAAACCAGAGGAAGATTTGCAGCAGCAGGCTCGTCAATCGTTACCCCCAATTAAAGGTCACATTTGCTTTGATAAGGTAACGTTTCGCTATCACCCAGAAAGTGAGATAAATGTACTGGAAAATCTTTCCTTTGAAGTGAAACCAGGACAAATGGTAGCCCTAGTGGGACGCAGTGGGTCTGGGAAAACCACGATTTCTAAATTGATATTGGGATTGTATCCTCCTACGGATGGTAAAGTCTTAATTGATCAACTCGATATTACCAGTTTGTCCTTAGGGTCTTTGCGATCGCAAGTGGGAGTAGTAGACCAAGATACGTTTTTGTTTGGTGCAACCATTCGGGAAAATATTAGCTTAGGTCATCCCGCTGCTAGTTTAGACGAGATTATGGAAGCAGCACGATTAGCGGGTGCTGATGAATTTATTAAACAGTTGCCCATGGGCTATGAAACCCAGATTGGGGAAGGGGGAGGAATGTTGTCTGGTGGACAACGGCAACGGATTGCGATCGCAAGAGCTTTATTAGGGAATCCTAAGTTATTAGTTTTAGATGAAGCCACCTCCCATTTAGATGCCGAATCCGAACGGATTATTCAGAATAATTTAAATCAGATTCTCAAAGGGAGGACAACATTAGTCATTGCTCATCGCTTATCTACAGTCCGCAATGCGGATTTAATTTTAGTGATGGATAGAGGAGTATTGATTGAGAGAGGAACCCATAAAGAGTTAATGGCAAAACGGGGACATTATTATTATCTGAATCAACAGCAATTTAAGGCTGATGAAATTGAGTGATGAGTTATATAGCAATTCTCTCTCCCATGAAGGACAAAGGGATCCCCCGTTGGTCCCCCTTATTAAGGGGGACTTTCAGGCTGATCAGCGTACCTCATAAATGCAATAAACGCTATCAAATAACGTCTAACAGTTTTGACCAATAACTAATCACTAGTTACCTACTCCCTACTCCCTACTCCCTACTCCCTACTCCCTACTCCCTACTCCCTACTCCCTACTCCCTACTCCCTACTCCCTACTCCCTACTCCCTACTCCCTACTCCCTACTCCCTACTCCCTACTCC
>NZ_JAAHIG010000486.1:0-5879 GCF_010692305.1 Moorena sp. SIO4G3
CCTGGTGTTGATGCTTACGAACAAAAGTATCGTCAACGCACTCTCTCCTATCTTGAGAAAAAAGCTCAGACTCTTGGTTTTGATCTTGTTCCCCAGTCCTCACCAGGCGAATGTGTTTCTTAAGAGTTAAACCTTAAACCAAACCACCAAACAACCTTCTAAGCAAACAACCAAACAACCTTCAACCTTAAACCAAACCACCAAACAACCTTAAACCAAACCACCAAACAACCTTAAACCAAACCACCAAACAACCTTAAACCAAACCACCAAACAACCTTCTAAGCAAACAACCTTCGGGTGCATCTCATTTGTGCTGTTTGACCCGGTGGTGCGTTACGGGACGGGCTGTCTCAACACTGAGAAAGAGCTGGAAAATCAGGGCGAGCCCTTGGGTGGTGCGTTACGAGGCGGACTCTTCCAAAACTGGCGGTGCGTTACGGGACGGGCTATCTCAACACTGACTACGAGGTGGAAAATCAGGACGAGCCCCTCCCTAACGCACCCTACGCACTGAGAAAGAGCTGGAAAATCAGGGCGAGCCCTTGGGTGGTGCGTTACGAGGCGGACTCTTCCAAAACTGGCGGTGCGTTACGGGACGGGCTATCTCAACACTGACTACGAGGTGGAAAATCAGGACGAGCCCCTCCCTAACGCACCCTACGCACTAACCTTCAAACCTTCAACCTCCTAACCTCCTAACCTCCTAACCTTCCAATCCCATTGGTTAAACAACGACTCGACAAATTATTAGTAGACCTTAACCTGTGTGAATCCCGACAGCGAGCTCAGGTGCTGATTCGTGCCGGTGAAGTCATGGTAGATGGACAAATATTAGATAAGCCAGGAACTGAAATTAAGACCACCGCTCAGATTCAGGTCAAAGAGAAACCCCCTTTTGTATCCAGAGGAGGGCAAAAACTTGCCAAAGCCTTGGAGGTATTTAGGATTTCAGTAAACGGACGCATTTGCCTAGATGGTGGCATTTCCACCGGTGGCTTCACCGACTGCTTGCTAAAAGCTGGAGCAAAACAGGTTTATGGTGTTGATGTGGGATATGGACAAGTAGCCTGGAGTCTGCGCAATGACCAGCGGGTGGTCTTGAAAGAACGTACCAACTTACGCTATCTTCAGCCAGCCGACTTGTACGGTGTTTCACCAGTCCTGAATCAGGGTCAAGTCTATGCTGATTTAGGCGTAGTGGATGTTTCGTTTATTTCCTTAACCAAAATTCTTCCTGCTCTGTGGCAACTGCTATCCCCTCCCCGTGAAGTAGTGTTGCTAGTTAAGCCTCAGTTTGAAGTTGGTCGTGACCGTGTCGGGAAAAAAGGAGTAGTCAGGGACCCCCATCACCGTGCGGATGCGATCGCAAACGTTCTAGAATCCGCCAAACCCCTAGGTTGGCAGTACAAAGGATTAATCTCCTCCCCCATTACTGGCCCCGCCGGGAATATCGAGTACTTACTTTGGCTAGCCATGGATAGTGTATTATCCTATCCCGATTTAGCAGCAATTAGAGAGATTACCAGCAATAGGGAATAGGGAGTAGGGAGTAGGGAGTAGGGAATCGGGAATCGGGAATCGGGAATCGGGAGTCGGGAGCAGAAATATAGCGATTTACAGATAAGTTAATGATGAAAATAGGGCACAAAAGATAAAGTCCACAAAGATAAATTCCAGTTCTTAATTAGCAATAATAAATAAATTAGGTTTAATGCCAACTTCTCTATTCCCTATTCCCTATTCCCTGTTACCTAACAACTCATAAATATGTAATCAATAAATTTGCAAGGCGCTATAAAACCCAAAAATAATCAATTTTGCTAATTTGTAAAAAAATGTTTCAAACTTAAAAAATACCCTTGACATTTTCCAAGATATTAGTAATAATAAAGATGTCCGATATTCCCCTAGCATTTTTGGACAAAGAGCCGCGCTTCTCAGTTGCACGCTAAAGCGCGGCTCTGGTCCCCAGTCACAAGCTATGTGTGAGGTAATTTCATCATGCCAACAAATCGCTCAAATGACCATCTCATTAAGTGTCAGCGAGCCCTAGACCGTCTTGCCCAACTTGCCAGGAGCCAATCCACACGCGAACATTCAATTCCTCGTCCCATCACTGAGCGAGAGCGAATCCTGATCAACCTATACAGCAACTGCCCACTGTCCATGACCCCCCAAGAGTTTTATGGCAAATGGCAAGTTAACCAAGAAGACATTGGTCAAATCTGCTTCCGCTCAACCCACGCTGCAAACACCTGGCTCGCCCAAGGTGCTCGCTATAGATCTCCCTCTTCTGATTCCTTACATCATCTAGCGTTAATGGATTTTATCTTAGAAAATTTCGAGGCAATTCCAAAAGAATTATTGAATCGACTCTGCTCAAAAGTTAAAGGTTGAAGAATGGTGAATTTAGAATGAAGAATGAAGAATGAAGAATGAAGAATGAAGAATGAAGAATGAAGAATGAATAAGGAAGAATGAATAAGGAAGAATGAATAAGGAAGAATGAATAAGGAAGAATGGTGAAGGGTGAATTTATAAGGGTGAAGAGTGAAGGCATAATTCCCAATTCCCAATTCCCAATTCCCAATTCCCAATTCCCAATTCTAAATTATTGATTTCCAATTCTAAATTATTAATTATTAATTATTAATTCTACATTCAAATATAAGGTACACAAAATGTTTTCCCTGTTCCCTGTTCCCTGTTCCCTGTTCCCTACATTAATCACCCTTAGCAAAAAACTGAGACAACTGAGACAAAAACTGAGACATTTTGTGATTTTCTGGCCATTATTATGAAAATTACAGAGTGTATTGGAGTAACTTGTTAATGTCACACACCACTATTCCAGCAGGACAAACCCAGCAAACAGTTCCCCTTGTTCGCAGAGGTTCCGGAAGGCAAGGGGATGCAGGGTATACTGCGCCCCATTCCCCATTTCCCATTTCTCCTTCCCTCTTTCCTAAGGATAGTTTTAGATTAGACAGTTTTAAATTAGACCCCAGCCCACCACAGCGACTAAAACCGAGTGAAACATCTAGTGAAAGAGTGGTACAACTAAAGCGGTGGTTAGAGGATTGTTTTGATCCGGGTTGGGACAACGTGGAGACTATCTTAGAGCAATACCCAGAGCGAAATTTCAGTTTTAGAAGTGACTCCTTTCACCAAGCGATGCAGCGCGGTCTTGGGGGAAACCCCCATGAGCGACTGCATCAAGAAGCTAGTACCAAATTCCATACTACAGCAGGAGTTAAAAGAGGTAAGCTACTCGGTACTGAGATCGGCTGGGGTGATCAGCAAGTAGCTTTATTAGTGGAGCTAGATCGGACAGAATCACCCAAAATGAATCTATCCATTGAGCTGCATCCTGCTGGTGGTCAAGACCTTCTCCCCAAAGGTTTACAAATTATGGTGCTAGATCAAGAAGGAATTGTGGTGATTCAAGTCCAAGCCAGAGAGACAGAAAATCTTAAGTTGCAAGTGAGTGGCGAAGCAGGAGAATATTTTAGCATTAAGTTGGTTTGGAATGATATCAGTATTACAGAAAATTTCTTAATCTGATTGTAAGCATTTAGCCGTCAGCTATCAGCTATCAGCTATCAGCTATCAGCTATCAGCTATCAGGTTGTGCGCTACGCGCACGCTACGCGCACAGCTTTTGAAGAAAACAGGTAAGCAAATGACTGACCGCTGACCGCACCTCAAGTAGCGTGGCCTACGGCCAACGACTGAATGCTTACAAACAATGAAGAATGAAGAATGAAGAATGAAGAATGAAGAATGAAAAAAAATCAATTCTAAATTCTAAATTCTAAATTCTAAATTCCAATAATTTATCAAATTTTCCTGTAGCACTTTCCGTTAAGCGCACCTAAGAACTTTGCTCACCAGAAGCTAGCTGCTGATTAACCACAACTATAAACTCCTCTACAGAAGCAATGGTAATTGCCTGTCTGTGCAACATTGTCAAAATCGAGTCATCCTTAATTTGGTTGATTGTTTCCACCAACTCCCTAGGCACATCTTCAAAACGAATCCGAAGTACTTCCAGCAAGGATTCTCGACCTTTTTCCAAAATGCCGATTTCAATCCCCTCTTGACGAGCAAGGCGTTCAAAACTAGTAACGTAACGCATATTACTCTCCTCTTCATAACGTCTAATTTCTTCTGTAAAGCCGGTTTGCCAGCTATCGGGTAAACTAATTAGCCAATCAATTAACCGGAATAACTCTAGGATATCTTGCCTGCCATAGCCCCGTTGATACAAACGTTTTGCAACTTGTAATTTAATCTGATATCGTTGCTGAACATCTTGTTTAGTTTGCTGATTAGCTCGATGAGCTGCCACAATTACCGCAAAAGGATTGTTACTTTCCTCCAACACCTGGGACGAATAATCCAGCAGTTTAACAATCGGGAAGCGCAACAACACCTCACACCCCCATATCCTGTAACTGTATTCATTCGGTCGCCAGGATTTGCTTTCATCAGCTAGAACAGCTAAACTGACTACTTGACGGCGATATTTGTCAAAAATGCGGTAATTGTACACATAAATCCTCTCAGCAAACACGGATTCGTATTGACTTTGGACTTCCACATGAATTAATACCCAGGTTTCCTGGCCATCCCTGCGCCAAACCTTAACTAATTTGTCTGCTTCCCTAGTGCTAATTTCCCCATCCCGCGCTATCTGTTGGAATTCCTTGTCCAGAAATTCATAGCCTTTGTTCCAGTCAATATTTTCCTCAATTTCGGGGAATAAAAATGCCATAAAGGGTTGGAAATATAAGGAAATTGCCTCTTTCCATGGATTATCGTAGTCTGCACGTTGATTGGTCATCACTCATGGAATAAATGTTACCCAATTCAGATAATAATTTATAATGTAAGCATATGGGCTACGCGCACGCTACGCGAACAGCTATCAGCTATCAGCTATCAGCTATCAGCTAAGCTAAATGTAATCACGTTTCTGTGATATGGGATGCTCTGAAAGAACCGCTAAGCGATTGACCTGCATGTCACCCTAGGCGATCCCGTTCCCTTTTCCTCTTATCCTGCCATTACGACAACACCCAAAATAATTAATTATTAATTATAAAAAAAATTATAATTCTAAATTCTAAATTCTAAATTCTAAATTCTAAATTCTAAATTTTAACTTCATCCTATCGCTCCCAACGTTTTCAGAGTTACTTTCTGTGCCTCAGTTAACCCTCTAACTCCAGTAATATTCATAGCTTCATAGAGTCTAGGAGTTCTCAGGATTTTCAAACACTCCCCCGTTTCTACATCCTTTAGTCTTACCGTTTGGTCTTGAGACCCACTCGCCATAATTTGACCATCCACACTGAAGGCGACTGAAGAGACGAGATGGCTATGTCCAGTGCAAATGTCACGGCACTCCCCTGTGGAAACATCCCAAAGTCTGACCGTTTTGTCAGCACTGCCACTGCTTAGGGTTTTCCCATCGGGACTGAAAGCAACTGATAATACCCAATTGGTATGTCCGGTCAAGGTTTTGCAGCACTTACTCTCACCAATATCCCACAGCTTCACCGTGTGGTCTGTACTGCCACTAGCCAAGAGCTGACCATTGGGACTAAAGGCCACGGAGTGGACTCGATTACTATGTCCGCGCAAAATTCCTACACAGCTTCCGGTCTCACAATCCCATAACCTCACCGTGTGGTCAGCACTACCACTGGCTAAGGTTTTCCCGTCATTACTGAATGTCACTGAACACAGTCTATCGGTATGTTCTTGAAACGTTCTGATGCAGTGACCTGTGCTGACATCCCACAGCTTCACCGTCTGGTCGGCACTGCCACTGGCTAAGGTTTTCCCGTCACTACTCAATGCAGATCGGG
>NZ_JAAHIG010000487.1:0-5871 GCF_010692305.1 Moorena sp. SIO4G3
CCTGTTAGCAGCCTTCAAGATATTGCTATTTCGTTACAGTGGTCAAGAGAATATAGCAGTAGGTTCACCTATCGCCAACCGCAACCGGAGTGAAATAGAAGGGTTGATAGGTTTCTTTGTCAACTCCCTAGTCATGTACACAGACCTAGGAGGGGAACCAAGCTTCATAGAGGTATTAAACAGGGTTAAACAAACAGCCCTAGAAGCTTATGGAAACCAAGACATACCTTTTGAGAAATTGGTAGAAGAGTTGCAGCCAGAGCGGGTACTATCCCAAAACCCCTTGTTTCAGGTAATGTTGGCTGTGCAGCAGGAGGAAATCTTAAAACCATCCTTTAGCTTACCTAACTTGGAGGTAGGTTGGTATGAAGGGGCAGGAGCTGAGATGACAGTAAGGTTTGACATTGAGTTGCATCTGTTGCCAGTAGGAGAGGAAATCAAAGGATTCTGTGCCTATAACCGAGACTTGTTCTCAGCCGAAACAATTAGCCGCATGATGTCACATTATGAAAACTTACTATCAGCAGCAGTAGAGACTCCAGAACGACCTGTGAGCCAGTTGCCATTAATGACAGAGTCAGAGCTAGACCAAATACTGGTGGAGTGGAACAATACCAAAACAGATTATCCCAAAGATAAATGTATCCATCAGTTATTTGAGGAGCAGGTAGAGAAAAACCCAGATGAAGTAGCAGTAGTATTTGAAGAGCAAAGCTTAACTTACTCCCAATTAAATACTAAAGCCAATCAATTAGCCCACCACTTGCAAAGCTTGGGAGTCAAACCAGAAATGCTAGTGGGAATATGTGTAGAGCGCTCAGTGGAGATGGTAGTAGGGTTATTAGCCATACTCAAAGCCGGAGGAGCTTATGTGCCATTAGACCCTAATTATCCAACTTCACGTCTAGCTCAGATATTAGAAGATGGGGAGTTACACCTGGTATTAAGTGACTCCAACTCCCAGTTTCACTTACCAGAAACTCAAACACCTATAATAGATATAAACCAAGCTAATACGGTAGAAATACAAGCTAATGTAGTCAGTAATGTTAATCCCCAGAACCTAGCTTATGTATTGTATACCTCTGGTTCTACAGGCCGACCTAAAGGAGTAGCAATTGAACACCGCAGTCCAGTGTCCCTATTGTATTGGGCACGAGAAGTGTATACCCAAGAGGAATTATCAGGAGTATTAGCTTCCACTTCTATCTGCTTTGATCTATCAGTATTTGAGTTGTTTGTCCCCTTAAGTTGGGGAGGAAAAGTCATATTAGCTGAAAATGCTTTACATCTACCCGAATTACCAGCAGCAGGAGAAGTAAGCCTAATCAACACAGTACCATCAGCAGCCAGAGAATTAGTTAGAAACCAAACTATTCCCACTGGAGTAACAACAGTGAATCTGGCAGGAGAGCCCCTAGATAATCAACTGGTTCAACAACTGTATGAACAACAAACAATTAAAGCAGTGTACAACCTTTATGGTCCTAGTGAAGACACAACCTACTCAACATATGGCTTAATGGAAAAAGGAGGAACCAAGTCACCAACCATAGGTAGGCCAATAGCGAACACCCAGGTATATATTTTTAACGCTCATCAACAACCTGTACCCATAGGAGTAGCAGGAGAGCTACACATAGCAGGAGAAGGACTAGCACGAAGTTACTTAAAACAAGCAGAATTAACCGCTGAAAAATTCATCTTTTGGCAGGAGAAAAAATTATATAAAACTGGAGACTTGGTACGTTATTTATCTGATGGCAACATAGAATTTATCGGTAGAATAGACCATCAAGTAAAAATCCGAGGCTACCGCATAGAAACCGGAGAAATTCAAGGGATTTTAAATGAACATCCCAAAGTCCAACAAGCTGTTGTAATTGCCAGAGAGGATCAGCCAGGAGATAAACGTTTAGTAGGATACCTAGTAGCTGAAACTGAAACTGCGACTAATTTGAACCAAGAACTCTCAAATGATCAACTCAGTAATTGGCAAGAAGTATTCAATGAACAAATAGAGAATGAGGACAGAGAAATTACTGACCCCTTATTCAACATCTCAGGTTGGCGCAGCAGTTACGACAACCAACCCATACCAGAAAAGCAAATGCGGCTCTGGGCAGGAGATGTAGTAACTCAAGTATTAGCGGCTAAACCAAAGAGTGTGTGGGAAATAGGTTGTGGTACAGGAATGCTGCTGTTTCAAATTGCACCCCAGACACAAAACTATTATGGCACAGATATTTCTAACGTCTCATTAGAATACATCAAAAAACAAATAGAACCCGAACCAGACAAATATAGTCATGTATCCTTAGCACAGAAACGAGCCGAAGACATGGCTGATGTGGCTTCTAACACTTTCGATGTCGTGCTACTAAGTTCCATCGTGCAGTATTTCCCGAGTATGGAATATCTATTGCAAGTAATAGAAGAAAGTATCAGGGTAGTGAAACCAGGAGGAATGATTTTCCTAGGGGATATCCGCAATTTCTCCTTAATGAAAGCATTTCATAGTTCAGTACAACTGTATCAAGCAACCCCATCACTGTCAGGACAACAACTCAAGTCAAAGATAGACAGAAAAATGGAGCAGGAGACCGAGTTGTTAGTGTCACCAGAGTTGTTTGTAGGTCTCAAAGAAAAATATCCAGAAATAAGTCATGTACAAATACGTTTACAGAGGGGAAGAGAAAACAATGAACTGAATAAATATAGGTATAACGTACTGTTGCATATAGAAGCGAAACCAGGAAAAGTAATAACACCGACGGTAGAAAGTGGAGCAGCTCTGGGTGTTAAAGAGATAGAAACTTATCTGCGAGAGCAAAAGCCAGAATCAGTTTGCTTTAGTGGTTTAGTAAATAGCAGAGTGGCTAATGATGTAGAGTTGGTAGAGTTGCTATCACAGCCAGAATCCAAACAGAATGTGCAGCAGTTGAGGCAGTTTTTCAAGTCAAAGGAAAGCAAGAGCATTGAACCAGAGAGGTTATATGAACTAAGTGCATCTTTAGGGTATAGCTTAGAATTGTGTTGGTCAGCTCAGGGAAGTCCGGAATTGATGGATGCGGTATTTGTACGCAGTGAGTTAGCAGCAGAGGGAATAGTGTTAACACCCCTGACTCAAAAATCAGTGGTAGGAGGTAACTGGAATAATTATGGGAATAATCCGTTGATTTCCCAGTTGAGAAAGGAACTGATACCGCAGCTAAGAGAGTATCTGGAGTCGAGGTTGCCAGAGTATATGGTGCCATCAGGGTTGATGGTGTTGTCGCAACTGCCTCTGACTCCTAACGGTAAGGTAGACCGTAAGGCTTTGCCTGTGCCGGATATGGCTAGTAGTGTGTTAACGGAGTATGTGGCTCCTCAGACAGAAACACAGAAGATATTAGCAGAGATTTGGGCCGAAGTGTTGGGTATAGAACAGATAGGTATACACGATAACTTCTTTGATTTGGGTGGTCATTCTTTGAGGGCAACTCAGGTTGTGTCTCGGGTAAGACAGGGTTTTGGCAATGAACTGACTTTACAGGGTTTATTTGAGTCACCAACTATTGCTGGCATAGCTAAAAATATTGAAGTGGTGCGTCAGCTACCCCAAGATAAGACTACGTTAATTTCAGAAACAGAAGAATATGAGAGGTTTGTGTTATGAAAACAGTTGATTTTATTTCTTACCTGCAAAATCTGGGTGTTAAACTTTGGATAGAGCAAGAGCAACTGGAATGTTATGCTCCCAAGGGAGCAATGACAGCAGAGCTAAAACAGAATCTAGTGGAGCGCAAGACAGAAATTTTAGAGTTTCTTCGAGAAGTACAAATAACTCAGAAATCTGTAGCTAGTTCCATTCAATCAGTTTCTAGGGAGCAAGTCATCCCATTGTCCTTTGCACAACAAAGGCTATGGTTTATAGAAACAATGGGCTTGAGTAGCAATGCCTACAATATGCCATTAATCCTACGTCTAGTAGGAAAATTGGACTATGTAGCCCTACAAAAAAGTTTCAACGAAATCATTGCTCGTCATGAAGCTCTGAGAACCACCTTCAGTGAAATTAACGGTACACCAGTACAAATAATTCAACCCCCCTTTGAACTAAAAGTACCCAGAATTGACCTAAGTGAGTTAACAGCATCTGAGCAAACCAGCAAACTGCAACAACTACTCCAAAAAGAAAATGAACAAACATTTAATCTAGAAGTAGACCTCCCCATACGGGCTCAGTTGTTTCAACTAGGAACAACAGAACACATACTGCAAATCACATTACATCACATAGCAAGCGATGGCTGGTCACTGACAGTATTACCCAAAGAACTCTCGGCTATTTATACTGCCACACTGGAAGAGAAACCATCCCCATTACCCTCACTACCCATACAATATGCCGACTTTGCAGTGTGGCAAAAGAACTACTTACAAGGTGAAACCCTTGAAAGTCAACTCAATTACTGGAAGGAAAAGCTGCAAGACCTACCTCAACTACAACTACCCACAGACCATCCCCGACCAGCAGTTCAAACTTTCAACGGAGGGGGGATACCGATAAACATACCAGCAGCAGTAACATCAAAAGTTAAACAACTGAGCCAAAAGCAGGGAACCACCCTATTTATGACCCTGTTAGCAGTATTTAAGGTATTACTGTCTCGTTACAGTGGTCAAGAAAGTATAGCAGTAGGTTCACCCATAGCCAACCGCAACCGCCGAGAAATAGAAGGGTTAATAGGTTTCTTTGTCAACTCCCTAGTCATGTACACAGACCTGGGAGGGAACCCTAGTTTCACAGAAGTATTAAACCGAGTTAAACAAACAGCTCTAGAAGCTTATGGTCATCAAGACATACCCTTTGAGAAATTGGTAGAAGAGTTGCAACCAGAACGGGCACTATCGCAAAACCCCTTATTTCAGGTGATGTTTGCCGTTCAGCAGGAGGAAGCATTAAAACCATCCTTTAGCTTACCCAACTTGGAAGTAGGTTGGTATGAAGGGGGAGGAGTTGAAATGACAGTGAGGTTGGACTTAGAGTTACATCTGTGGCCAGTAGGAGAGGAAATCAAAGGATTCTGTGCCTATAACCGAGACTTGTTCTCAGCCGAAACAATTAGTCGGATGCTGTCACATTATGAAAACTTACTATCAGCAGCAGTAGAGACTCCAGAACGACCTGTGAGCCAGTTGCCATTAATGAAAGAGGCAGAGCTAGACCAAATACTGGTGGAGTGGAACAATACCAAAACAGATTATCCCAAAGATAAATGTATCCATCAGTTATTTGAGGAGCAGGTAGAGAAAACCCCGGATGCAATAGCAATAGTATTTGAAGAGCAAAGCTTAACTTACTCCCAATTAAATACTAAAGCTAATCAACTAGCCCACCACTTGCAAAGCTTGGGAGTCAAACCAGAAATGCTAGTGGGAATATGTGTAGAGCGCTCAGTGGAGATGGTAGTAGGTTTATTAGCCATACTCAAAGCCGGAGGAGCTTATGTGCCATTAGACCCTAATTATCCGACTTCGCGTCTCCATTACATGGTAGAAGATGCACAACTATCCATGATTTTGACTCAAGAAAAATGGCAACATCATCTATCGGAGACAAAAGCATCTGGGATCTGTTTGGATACAGATTCCGAAATTATTAATCAACAGAGTCAGGAAATACCCGAAAATCAGATAACAGCTAATCAGTTAGCTTATGTTATCTATACTTCAGGTTCGACGGGTAAACCAAAGGGAGTTACTATTCCTCATCAAGGAGTAGTTAGGCTTGTTAGCAACACCAACTATGTGCAACTGGAAGCAACAGACCGAGTAGCTCAAGTTTCCAACACCTCTTTTGATGCAGCCACATTTGAAATTTGGGGA
>NZ_JAAHIG010000488.1:0-5868 GCF_010692305.1 Moorena sp. SIO4G3
TCCAAATTGCGATGGGGTGATTGACCCCCCACCGATGATGCCTGCCATGCCCTCCGTCAGGGTAGTTTCTTCCAATCCCGGGATGGGCTTAGCGGTAGTGGAACGTACGATCGGTGATTTTTGCTTAGGCAATAAATTCTTTTTGCCCATAACAGCCACTCTCCATAAAGATGTTCTGTGGTCAACAATACCATCTCTGGGGGTCTTAGAGTCAAGTTGGCTTTATAATTCTTAATAATTAAGAATTAAGAATGTAGAATGGTGAATTAAGAATTAAGAATTTAGAATTTAGAATGGTGAATTGATTCGATTCGGTTAGGATTTTTTCATATCATACCTTGACGCTTACCGTAGCCAGAAGGTCACTAGATCTTGAGCACTACCCTAAATTATATATAGCAATTCTGTTTCCCATGAGGTACAAAGAGATCCCCCTAAATCCCCCTTAACAAGGGGGACTTTGAGCTTGATTATTATACTTCATACATGCAATAAACGCTATATAAATTCTCAAGTCTCAAGTCTCAATTCTCAATTCTCAATTCTCAATTCTACTTGGTGGTGCGTTACGGTGCGGGCTATCCTAATACTGGCTACGAAGTGGAAAATTAGGGCAAGCCCGCCCCTAACGCACCCTACATTCTACATTCTTAATTCTTAATTCTTAATTCTTCATTCTTCATTCTTCATTCTTAATTACCCTTTTGCCCGACGATACCAACCCACAATCCGGTGAGGAGAAACCCCCAAATGATAGGCAACGATCACCAGTTGGTTAATTAATGTAGTTTTCAAAACCCCCAAGGTCTGCCAGCGGCGTCCTGATGTTAGCACAGGTTGATTAAGGATAGTTATTTTACCTAAGTTGCGGAGGCGTCGCATCAAATCAAAATCTTCCATAATCGGTAGATTAAGAAAACCACCAAGGTCTGTAAACACCTTAGTCTTGATAAAGATAGCCTGATCACCGTAAGGCAAAGAGCAAAAACGCGATCGCAAATTCACCATCCCCTCAATTAGCCTTACCCCCCGCAGGTTAGCATCAATGGCTAATTCAAAAGCACCAGCCACGGTGTCATAGTTTTGTAACCCTTGGCGAACTAAGGTATCAAATCCTTTTGGTAAACGGGTATCAGCATGGAGAAACAGCAGAATATCTCCCGTAGCCACTGCAGCCCCAGCATTCATTTGACTAGCGCGACCGGTACCAGCAGCTAGAATCTTAGCACCCAGTGATTGTGCGATCGCAACGGTTTCATCATCACTGCCCCCATCTACCACAATCACTTCCACATTAGACGCTTCCCTAACCGTAGCCAAAGTATCAGCTATGTGACTAGCCTCATTCAGAACCGGGATGATAATGGAAATTTTTACGATCACGCAACAGCTTTAGCATTCTTTCTGACAAATTAGCATTGCTGAGTAGGAAATAACCAATGTTCCCTTTATTTCTATCCATCTCTGGACATTTATTACATTAAAGCGATATAATAAAAGGCAAACTAAATATAAAGTAAGCAATCAAGTGCGTAGGTGCGTAGGGTGCGTTAGGGGCGGGCTTGTCCTCATGTTTAACCTCGTAGCCAGGGTTCCGATAGCCCGCTCCGTAACGCACCACCCAAGGGCTTGTCCTCATGTTTAACCTCGTAGCCAGGGTTCCGATAGCCCGCCCCGTAACGCACCACCCAAGGGCGAGCCCTCATCTTTAACCTCGTAGCCAGGGTTCGGAGAGCCCGCCCCGTAACGCACCACTAGGTCAAACTCAATTCAAACAAGGTGATAAATCCAACATGTCAGGGTTAACCATTAGTATTGGAGAAGCAGCCAGTGAGCTAGGGGTCTCAGTTAAAACCTTAAGGAGGTGGGCAGACGCAGGAAAAATTAGGTCACAACGTTCTCCCAGTGGCCATCGGCGATTTTATGTAGCCGATATCAAACACATTACACCACGGAATGTCGGTCAGATCGATGATCGCATAACCGTTAACTATGCCCGTATTTCAGATCAAGACCAAAAAGAAGATTTAGTCAAGCAAATCAAGATTTTAGAGTCTTTTAGTACTGCTAATGGTTGGCAGTATGAAACAATTCAAGATTCAGGTTCCGGAATCAATTCCCAAAATAAAGGCTTACAGAAATTGCTCAAGCGCATCATGCAGGGGAATGTTGGCAGAGTTGTCATTACTCACAAAGATAGGCTGCTTAGAGTTAGTGCTGAATTAGTCTTTGCGATGTGTGAAGAATTCAAGACAGAAATAATAATTATCAACAAGTCATCAGAAGACATCAGCCTTGAACAAGAATTAGTTACAGACATGATGGAGCTGATTACAATCTTTTCAGAAAAACTCAATAGTGCTAAAAGGTCTAAAATCTAAGCTATCAGCTAAGCGCGTTTTTATTTGGGTTGTGAATATAGGATTTAAGGGAACAGGGAACAGGGAACAGGGAACAGGGAACAGGGAACAGTGATAATATTTGTCGCTTTCAGTACTGAAATTGATTGTTATCACTGCCGTTATTAAGTTTTTTTTGTACTGCTGCAAGATCTCATATAAACAGGATTTTTTCCCAATTCCCGATTCCCAATTCCCTGTTCCCTGTGGGTGCATCTCATTTTTGCTGTTTGACTCGGTGGTGCGTTACGGGGTGGGCTATTTCAATGGTGGCGAAGAGGCATAAAATCAGGGCGAGCCCACCCCTAACGCACCCTACGCAAAATTTACTAAATTCTAACTTCCCGATTCCCGATTCCCGATTCCCGATTCCCTACTCCCTACTCCCGATTCCCTACTCCCATCAAATTTGATACTACCCAGAGATCCTCTGGGCGGTCAACATCAGTAAGCTCGGAAAGCATCGCGATAGTTAGGTTAAGACTCTTAGCAATATCCACCGTTTGCTGCAAAACTTCAGATGTTCCCCAATTCACTCCCACAAACAACTCTGGAATCAATCGACCTAGACCAACCAGATAGTAGCCGCCATCCTTGGCTGCTCCAAGTACTAAATCATGATTGTCTAGAGCCTCAAATGCCTGATTCATCACCGAACTATTCAAATCGGGGCAATCAATACCAATGATCACAACTTTGGTCATACTTTCCGCAAAGGATAACTCAAACGCTGAAGTGATTCGCTTGCCCAAATCCCCATCACTCTGAGGTTTATAGACCAGAGTCGAGCCTAACCAATTCTCCATTAGCTGTTGATTACCACCAGCAAAATGGATTTCTACAGACACAGGGCGACCAGTTATTAATTCCTTGACCTGGGCAACAGTATGTTCGGTCATCCGACGTTGAAGGTTTGCAGCACCATCCGCTCCTAGAGCTGGTATCATCCGGGTTTTAGTCTTTCCGGGCTCTGGATAGCGGCTGAAAATAATTAGGCGTTCTGTCACTATCATTATCTAAAGGGAATAGGGAATAGGGAATAGGGAATAGGGAATAGGGAGTCGGGAGTCGGGAGTCGGGAGTCGGGAATCGGGAGTCGGGAATCGGGAACAAGAATTATAACAATTACTACACCAATTTTTAGATAGCATTTATAATGCTATCACGAAAAGTAATCTTGATTTATCATAACAGTAAAAACTCCTTGGATATCTTAACTACTGTTCCCTATTCCCTCTTACCTCTTACCTGCTCCCTACTCCCTACCGATTCGATTTCCGATTCCCGATTCCCGATTCCCGATTCCCGATTTACCATCAATCCTATGTTCACAACTCAAATACAAACCCTATAGTTTACATGCCTATTTTTTCCAAAACTTCTTGGGCAAGAGACCTAAATTCTTCTGAAGCAAGAGAATAGGGCTTATAATCCAAAACAGACACAGGAGACGGTATATCTTGATTGTCTACTTTTTCAACTTGTTCAGCACACTTTGCCAAATCATCTCGATCGAAAATAACACTCTTCATCACATCAAAGCCATATCGATCGGAAATTGCTTTTATCCGTTTTGGCAAGGTATGTTGTATGAACATATTATTGGTTGCTATTTTAGAAGGCAGCACTCCCAAGACTTTAAGTGGCGGTTTAATGTTGATTTGTTTTCGATAGCCATTAATAGCTCTGATAAAATCTTGTACATTCAGTAAGCCTTGATTAGAAAAAGGCTTGAGGTCTGAAGGGATGATTAAATAGTCAGCAGTGATTAAAGCAATTCTGGCATATAAATTCCAAGAGGGCGGAGTATCAATAATTACCACATCATAGTAAGTTTTAACATCCTCTAGTTTATCCATCAGCATTAGGAAGCTAAAATCAAGCTGATTCATATCAAGCTCATATTTCATGAGATCGATGTGGGCAGGAATCACATCAATTTCTGGATTGCTGAATTCAGATTTTCTAGCTACTTCCGAGATTGAGAAGAATTCCTCAGATTGCAAAACATGGAGAATATTACAATCTTTGATATCATCAAATGCTTCGTCATGAAATTTAACCAGTCCGGTAGCAAAGGTAGCATTCGCTTGGCTATCAAGATCGATCACAAGCACTTTTTTGCGGTTTTTTCGGATAGCGGCCCCTAGGTTAACCACCGTCGTGGTTTTTCCGACGCCGCCTTTGTTATGGTATACTGCAATGACCTTCACGTTATTTTACCTCTTTCTTTTTGTCAAAACTGGGATACACCATTTCTATAGTCAATATGAAAGGCGGTGTTGGCAAGACTACCACCACCGTCAACCTTGCTACCTGTCTTGCCAAAGATTATGGCATGCGAGTATTAATCGTTGATCTCGATACCCAGATTAATGCTACCCTAAGCCTGATGCCTCCAGTGCAATTTGCTAAACTCAAGAAGGAAGACCGAACCTTAAAAAAAATAATTAATCAAGTCATTCAGTCACCCACTCAGGCATATATTCCCATTGAACAAGCGATTCAGCGCAATATTTGTCGAGTCGATGGACTAGATTTATTGCCAGGGGATATCGAAACCTACAATGATTTTCTATTGGCTGCATTGCTGTTTTCTCAGTCAAAGGATAATCCCCAAGAGTTTGAAAACAACTGGAATCAGCTAGAAAATTATTTAATTAAGCGTGCCCTTGAGCCAGTTCAACAAACCTACGATTTTATTCTATTGGATTTCCCCCCAAGTGAGAATATTATCACTCGTAGTGGAATTATTGCTAGTGATTTTTATCTCATTCCTGCCAAAGCTGAACCGTTATCAGTGGTTGGGATTGGCATCCTCCAAGAAGGTCAAATCAAAAAGCTGATAGAAAGCGATCGCTCTGGGATAACCCTGATTGGCATTCTGTTTTTCTCCCTTGGTCACGCCACCAATATGGCTACACAAGTCAAGAACCGATTGACTGATAATTTTGGGAAAGACAAAATTTTTAGTATAGAAATTCCCAGGAATGTTGCGGTTGCCAAAGCTGTGGATGAGTTTCGACCTGTGGTCATCAATGAACCCCAAGCAACTGGAGCCAAAGCCTTTACTCAATTCACTCAAGAATTTATCCAAAAATTATCGAATATTATAACAAATAAATCTAAGAAATAGTTGAGAACAAGGGTGGAATCGGGAGTCGGGAATCGGGAGTCGCGAGTCGGGCATCGGGGAAAGAGAGGTAAGAGGTATTTTTCGATTAATTTGGTTTATTTTACTACATTTTTGCTCATTTTTGCTCATTTTTGAATAAATTACCCATTAATATCATGTCAGGATAATTATCCTTAATAAAAGTCTCCCTCGGTGCGCTTTCCATCTCCCCATCTCCCCATCTCCCCATCTCCCCATCTCCCCATCTCCCCATCTCCCCATCTCCCCACCCCCAGACTTGATATTAGGAGCAAGGCCAAAATCATGATTAAATCTTGGATGGTAATTGCAGCG
>NZ_JAAHIG010000489.1:0-5860 GCF_010692305.1 Moorena sp. SIO4G3
TCCCGCACACTCTCTAAACCGCCAATCCCTATCTGTTCTAATGGTACCAAGCTTCGGTCTGCTAGTTGCACATCCCCTCGGATTAATAATATAGTGTTTGGTGCCAGTAGCCTTACCCATTGGCCTTGACCACGCCAAGCGAAGAAATTGCTATCTGGTTCACCCCTACCGCTATTAATAGTAGTATCTCCTGAACTAATCCCGATACTTAACTGGGAACGAGCTGCTAAAACTTGTTGCTCACTGCGCTTAGTCCACTCTTGGAATAACCGGATGGCATTAATCCGCGTACGCCCTTTATCATCAGCTCCTGCTGATAAAGGAAAAGGCCTATTTAATATAGATGTTTCACTTTCCTGGCGTGAGCCTATTATACCAATAGCTACTTCTTCGGTAGGAGTTTGGAATACAGGCTGACGCAGGGTTATTTCATAAAACCGTGATTCTGAGTCAATATCTATCCTATCAAAGGGAGGCTCAATTACTTCACTAGAGGTTGTCCCATAGGCGAGGCGCAGGGTGCCATTACGAGGATTAATCGGTAGGGTGTAGCTAACATCAAAGGTATCACTACCATCAGTGTTGGTGTAGTTGAATTCTAAGGCATCTCCCAATCCCAGTAAATTGCCTTCTCGAATTTTGGGACGACGCCGAAAGCTTCCTACACTCGGAGAGCGTCCATTATCTAATGTTATTTGGGTGCTGAAGGTATCGGCTTCAGTTACTGTTACTTCTAGCAAACTCTCCCCAGGCTCAACACCCGCCGACAGTTCAGCTGAGATGTTGGCAATTAAAGGGTCGAGTCGCAGCATTTGTAAGGCTTGTAGTAAGTGCCTTACATTCAGAGGCTTCTTGGTAGCGATCGCAAGACGGCTTTTGATGTAATTAGAATTAAGCCGACTCAGACCCTTGACAATAATATCTTCTAATTCCCCTTCGATAATCTCAATGGTTACTATCCCATCTTCAAGTTGCTGAGGTGGGATATAGGCTCCAGAGTTAACGTATCCTTCATCATCATATAACTTGGTAATCTCAGACCTGATTTTAAATAATGTTGGGAAGGAAATCGGTTGATTGAGGAAACGATCGGTAATTTCCGCTAATTCTTCCTGGCTGAATACCGTTGAGCCAATAATATTAAACCGTTTAATGAAAATTTGTTTTGGAATGTCCTCAAGAATTTCATCCGGTAGATCAGGGCTAGGAGCAGATGGGTCAAGAAGTTCGTCCACAGGAGGAAGTTTCTGGGGAGGTTGGGGTTCTGGCGCTGGTTCCAGAGAGGGGGGTCTATCCGGCAGCCGATCCTCCGGCAGCTCTATACCCGGAGGTAGGTTTGGAGGTAGGGCTTGACTAATTTTTGCTGGGGCTGGAGGACTCAGGAGCTGGTTAATACCCATGGTGTTGACATTTTTTACAGTGTCGCTCCCTAAAACCTGATTATCCCCTTTGTTCAAGTTCTCTGGAATTGGCACTGGCTCCTGTGGTAATGAATCCTTTACGAAGACTAGACTCTGATCATTAACAGCAGCTCCAGCTTCTAACGGTTTTAAAATTAGGCTACTGACAACTGCTAATGCACCCAAGGTTAACAAAGATGAACTCCTGACTACTGCAACAAATCTAAACATTACTTACCATATCGCAATTGTTTTTAGTAGGTAAGAACTATTAATTAGTTTTCCTGGTGATAGAGTGGCAAATAAAACCAACAGTAGTCAAGAGTAAGGGAAGAAATTGAGAACTAATGTAATAGATCTGTAGATATATCAGTGTATCTAGGGATAAATTTTGCGTCCGCTGAATGTGACTAGTAAGTAGATCTACGAGTGATCTAGGGATAACTTTTGCTTCCGTTACTCCGAGTGAAGCATTTTTGCTGTTTGAGTTGAACTGTCACAAACCCTTGACCAATAACATTAAAGTTTTAACCTTCAATTTTATACCTTATTTTTTTAATTCTTAAGCTACGCAAACCAGCAGCTTCCACCTGGAATGACCCCAAGCTAATACCCATCCTGCAATTAACTAAACACTTTAGTGAGAATTTCTACAGAAGAGTCAACTTCTAGCCACACCGTAGCCCCACAATCCTTAGGACAATTGGGTTGATAGACTAACCGAGATGGACCCTTGATTTCTACATAATGACCGTAGGTGTTGCGATTGCCTTGTTTGACGGTCAGCACAGGCTTGTAGGTGTCGTGCTTTTTATTTTGCTTGATTACGTTCTGGTTGACGTGGATGTAAGTCGCCACCTTCTGGAAACCTCTTCTCCAGGTTCCCTTGGGTCCACGGCGACCGGGACTGACCCTGGGCAAGCCATTAAATAGGGGAATTTGCCAAAATCTGCCTACTTTTTGAGCGCCCTTAATTCTGCCATTTTTCAAAAGTTGCCGAACTCGTTGGACACAAATCCCTAGAAGAAAGGCTGCTTGGGTAGTTCCGACGATCTTGGCTTGTTGGTTCATTTGTTGGTTCATCTTTTGTTGCCCTTTACTATCGCGCTAACCTTATAGTTAAGCTAACACATTAATTTCAGGTTGTGTTAGTTTTTTGCAAAACTTTACAAGTTATCTAGCGCTAGTCTTTATGTATGCTAAGGGTTGTTTGGGTTGATTAAGTTATGAGTTTAAATTAGCGCTATACTTTAGCCAAATTTATATAGCGCTGATATTTTAGAGTCTTATGGGATGTTTAGGTTGATTAAGTGATGAGCTGAAAATAGCGCTATACTTTAGCCAAATTTATATAGCGCTAATTTTTTTTACCCGATTCCCGACTCCCGATTCCCGTTCCCCTCCTGGGAGGGGTTAGGGGTGGGTTCCGACTCCCGACTCCCGACTCCCGATTCCCTCAAGACTTTGTTACAAAAATTTGCAAAATATGTTATAATAAAATATTTTTTATGTTAAAATAGAGACATAGACGCGAAAGCGTTAAGAGCCAGCCCCAAGTTTTCCCAAGGCCAAAGGCTGGCTCTAGACCCCCAGTTAAGGAGATACCTAAAGTATGACTTATGCCGAACGCCTATACCCGTGGGCAATCATCCGGCTATTGCCTAGGATGCAACGGGTGGTTGTTGGTCGGTACCGGAACCGGTCTGATGCTGAAGGGCATTTGCGGGTGCTTAAACGCCTGATGCCTGATGGGGAATTTCTGATTATTTTTGATTTGCCTGAGCTTATGGATCAAGAAACTGAGGGGAGTGAAGAGTAGGGTTTGGCCTGAGCATGCTTTGTTGCTCAAGAAGGCGCGATGCTTGGTACGAGCCGCTAAAAGCGATTGGCCTAAGGCCACGCTTCGCGATCGCTTAGCGTAGCCTTAGGCCAATCGCCTGATTTCGTAAATTGCTGGAATTTCCAACAGTAAAGGATTTTCACCCTTTGTTGCTCAACCAACGCCCGATCGCATTATTCCCGAAATTGCTGTAATTTTCGATAACTACCGCCCATTGCTGTTGCTAGCCCTATCATGATTTCCCCAAATTGCTGGAATTTCTGACAGTAAAGGATTTTCACCCTTTGTTGCTGTTGCTAGCGCGATCGCGATTATCCAAAATTGTTGGAATTTTCCGTAATAACCAAGTTGCTGTTGCTAGCATTATCGTGATTATCCCAAATTGCTGGAAATTTCGATAACTCAGCAAGTTGCTGTTGCTAGCGCGATCGCATGATTTCCCCAAATTGCTGGAATTTCCGACAATAACGGATTTTCACCCAATGTTTATCCAGCTAGCGCGATCGCATGATTTCCCAAATTGCTGGAATTTCCGACAGTAACGGATTTTCACCCCTTGTTGATTCAGCTAGCTCTATCGTGATTATCCCCAATTGCTGGAATTTTCGATAACTAGCTCTATCGTGATTATCCGCAATTGCTGGCATTTACGATAACTCACGAAATTGCTGTTGCTAGCATTATCATGATTATCCCAAATTGCTGGAATTTTCGATAACTACCGTGCATTGATTAACCAACGCACTATCGTGATTATTCCAAATTGCTGAAATATCCAATAGTCAAGGATTTTCACGTTTTGTTGCTCAACCAACGTGCTATCGTGATTTCCCCAAATTGCTGGAAATTTCGATAACTCAGCAAGTTGCTGTTGCTAGCGCGATCGCATGATTTCCCAAATTGCTGGAATTTCCGACAATAACGGATTTTCACCCAATGTTTATCCAGCTAGCGCGATCGCATGATTTCCCAAATTGCTGGAATTTCCGACAGTAACGGATTTTCACGCCTTGTTGATTCAGCTAGCTCTATCGTGATTATCCCCAATTGCTGGAATTTTCGATAACTAGCTCTATCGTGATTATCCCCAATTGCTGGAATTTACGATAACTCACGAAATTGCTCAAGCTAGCATTATCATGATTATCCCAAATTGCTGGAATTTTCGATAACTCACGAAATTGATTAACCAACGTGCTATCGTGATTTACCCAAATTGCTGAAATATCCAATAGTCAAGGATTTTCACGTTTTGTTGCTCAACCAACGTGCTATCGTGATTTCCCCAAATTGCTGGAAATTTCGATAACTCAGCAAGTTGCTGTTGCTAGCGCGATCGCATGATTTCCCAAATTGCTGGAATTTCCGACAGTAACGGATTTTCACCCCTTGTTGATTCAGCTAGCTCTATCGTGATTATCCCCAATTGCTGGAATTTTCGATAACTAGCTCTATCGTGATTATCCGCAATTGCTGGCATTTACGATAACTCACGGAATTGCTCAAGCTAGCATTATCATGATTATCCGAAATTGATCGAATTTTCGCGCTACTTCCGCCCATTGCTGTTGCTAGTGCTATCCCATGATTTTCCAAAATTGTTGGAAATTCCAACAATAACCGATTTTCACCCTTTGTTGCTGTTGCTAGCATTATCGTGATTATCCCAAATTGCTGGAATTTACGATAACTCAGCAAGTTGCTGTTGCTAGCGCGATCGCATGATTTCCCCAAATTGCTGGAATTTCCGACAATAACGGATTTTCACCCAATGTTTATCCAGCTAGCGCGATCGCATTCTCTCCAAATTGCTGGAATTTCCGACAATAACGGATTTTCACCCAATGTTTATCCAGCTAGCGCGATCGCATTCTCTCCAAATTGCTCAAATCAGCAACAGTAGCTGGATTAAGCTGAAGGCACTTAACTAGCGCGCTATTCTTATACAGTGCGATCGCGCTTAGCGTGACTGCATGTCAATCGCTTTATTTCCCAAATTGCTTAAATTCTCGATAGTGACAGGATTCCGCCGTCAGGATAATTGTACCATCTTCGCCCACAGTCCAACCTTGAGCTTCCACTATTTTCTTCGGACGAACAGGAGTAGGAGTATTGGCAGTGGGGCGTTTTCCTCTCATGGGCAAGTAACTGACCTCAGAGGTAGGAGTAGAAGTAACTTTTTCGATCCTGTTTGGTTCAGTTAGTGCTACTTTTCCACTCCTGGGACAGTTAGCAACAATTAATTGTGAGGGGTTAACTATTGATATTGGTAAGTTGCCAGGATCCTGATTAGAATTAAGGGTGCCATTGATCTCCAATAACCCAGATAAAGACGAATTCCCTGTAAAACTAATAGCAGAAATATCATTAAATGGAGTCCGACCTTCCTGTAACCTGAAATTTATCAATAAGCCTTGCAGGGTGATAGCGATGTTTCCATCTTTGGCTGTTTCAGTATTGGCAAAGATATCATTAATCTTTTCATCGTCCGAGGGGATATCCTGATCCTTTTCAGCTTCGATATCAAGTCTGGTATTATCAGCGAGAGTAACATTACCATTAACCTCTAATGATACATCCCCAGCACTGCTATCTTGTCCCTGATTAGCTTGGTCTGTTT
>NZ_JAAHIG010000049.1:0-40030 GCF_010692305.1 Moorena sp. SIO4G3
TTTGCCTTTTGCCTTTTGCCTTTTGCCTTTTGCCTTTTGCCTTTTGCCTTTTGCCTTTTGCCTTTTGCCTTTTGCCTTTTGCCTTTTGCCTTTTGCCTTTTGCCTTTTGCCTTTTGCCTTTTGCCTTGCTAAAACTGATTTTTAATGCGTTTTAGCTTAGGATAATTCCGTCAAAGACACTAAACTATTGACAAAAGTCTGAACACTCTGATCTGATAAATCCACAATCGGTAAGGTAAATTCTACATTTCCATAACACTTACTAATCGAGCGGCGGTAAGCTGGATCATAATGAGTTTCAAGCAAATCTCCTACCAAAGCATGACCTTGACCCCTATCAATCATCTCATACCACTGGTTAATTTTTTTCCAGCCATAGCGAGACCTTAGAGACTTTAGCTTACCTTTGCAAAACTCAGGGTTAGTACCCAAGTGAGGATACTCTTGCAACAACCATTCAATTCGACGTGCCAGGGGTAACTCAACTTCCACACAGCTAGCATCCTTCATATTTTGCCATACTGAATGAGGCAAATAAATTTGTCCAATCTTATTGCTTTCTGCTTCCACCCATACTGGCTTATCGACATCAAAGTGTTGCAATTTTTCCAATAGCAGGGATTCAAACCATTTTTGGGATGGTTGAGATAATGGTTCACCTTCCCACTCTTGACCCAGCAGGGAACCTCGATGATTGGCTAACTCTTCTAAATCCAGCACTTGGACACCTCGCTGAGCAAGTTGCCGCAAAATCAGGGTTTTCCCACTACCGGTTAGTCCACACAATACTCGGTAAGTAAACTGTTGTGGCAACTGTTCTAATTGTTCCCTTACATAAGCTCGATAGGTTTTGTATCCCCCGTCGAGAACTGTAACTTGCCAGCCAATTTGAACTAACACTGCTGCCAAACTCTGGGAACGCTGTCCACCCCGCCAACAATAGACCAAGGGATGGTAATTTTTATCCTTAGCAGCAAAGTGATTTTCTAGATGTCGAGAGATATTCCCAGCAACTAGAGAGGCACCAATTTTACGAGCTTCAAAGGAAGACACTTGTTTATAGATAGTCCCCACCTTAGCCCGTTGCTGATCATCGAGCACAGGTAGATTAATCGCACCTGGCATATGATCCTCAGCAAACTCACTCGGGGAGCGCACATCAATAATTTCGCTGTAGTCTTCTTCCTTTGGCTGCTGGGTATAGTTATGCGATCGCTGCATTCGATGTTCAATTCTGTGTTTCGTGACATACTCCCGAAGTTGACAAGCCCGAATCCGGGCTTCTTACCAACACCACCCAACGGTATCAGCTTTCGCCGACGCTGGGCGAACGGTTAGACGGGTTACTTTATTATTAACGATACGGGATGCCCCGACCCGCCGGAACAATACAAAGCGATGCAGCGCGGTCTTGGGGGTTCCCCCCGGAGACCAAACCGTAAGACAGGCTCGCCTTTATGGTTGGTAGGCTATGCAGATGCATGTGTAAAACTTATTGATTAGCGTGATTTGCGCGGTCTTGGGGGTTTCCCCCATGAGCGACTGCATCAAGACAAGGCTCAACTGTCTTACGGTAAATTCAAACCATGAGCGACTGCATCAAGACAAAGTTTAGCTGTCCGGAAAAATTCATCCCACACCTAATGCGTAGCATTAGGTGTGGGATGAATTTTGCACAGGGTATGGATGGAATTGCTATAATATATTTACTGATAAACAAAGCCGTTCGCGAAGCGTGGCCAAAGACCTTAAATGCTGGTTTGTCAGCCACCTACGTTCCTAAAAAACAGAACTTATTGTATTGTTCCGGCGCGGAGGGGCATCCCGGAGAGGAAGCCTTAGAAGAGTGGAGCCTTAATCATAAAGTTTTAACCCTGTTATGCATAGCCTGCTAACCATTTTGGCTCCACTCTTCTTGCGGTAACTTCTGACCGTGTCGTTAATAAAGTAACCCGTGTATCCGTTCGCGCAGCGTCGGCGAAAGCCGATACCGTTGGGTGGAGTTGGTAAGAAGCCCACACTGTAATCTTTGATGAGCGTGTGGGAGTATGTCACAACCTTAGGTGCGCTTTCCGCATCTAAGGTTCTAAAATTCGCCTAGGTCAAGGGCACCGGGGGGAACTTTAAGAGTTTTGTTCCTCCCAAAATTGGGGTGCTAGGGGTGCAAAACCATACCCAGAATCAGCAACGCCCAATTTTGTAACTTGGCTGAAGGGGCGAAAGTCGCTCCCTAGCTTTTAGCTACCTTTTCACCCCTTGAACCAATAAACATTCTCTTGGAAAGTCCTAGGAAACACGTTGCCAAGTAACGTAAATGGTATTCTTCGCAGATGATGCAGTTAGTACAAGTATATCTTCTGAAAACTCAAAAGTCCGTTCCAACTCTATACCAGTCCAATCTGGAATTAAACTAACTTCAACATGGTGAATAACTTTATTATCTCTAATTTCATATTTTCCACTATAAGAAATATAGTTTCTCGCTGCCATAAAATATCTAAAAGTTGCTTTTATATACTTCAGTTTTGTTATTAACTGTAGTTTTGATACATTCCTACCATTCTGGATTTCTTCCATAGATAAGCCAAGATTCAAGCGATTACTCATCATAATTGAGGCTGACATATATCCCTCCTTAGTATATATAATGTGGCCTACGGGATTTTTGCCATAGGGATAACTGATTTTTTGTTCCTTATCTACAGATTTCAGTTCGACAAGTTTCCATGTTCCGACAAAAGCATCTTGTGAAACTATACTAGGTGTCATTTTTGTTCCTTAATTACTTGTTTTTTTTAGAGAATGGCTATTATGTACGTCTAATTGAATACTTAGATCATGTCCGGATAATTAGTGATCAAAAAAACTTTCTCCTCCTTATACCTTAAAACTCCCTCCTCTTCCCTCCTGACTCCTGACTCCTGACTCCTGACTCCTGACTCCTCCGTCGTTATTTATAACTATTCAACCGGACATGATATTACTCATATCATATCTATCTTAATAGATAGCATCTGATAAATTGTATCCAAAAGCAGTTTTTGGCTATCCTTCAAGAACATATGTTTACCAGGAAACATTTGTACTTCAAATGTACTAGAAGTGTACTTCGACCATTCTGAAAGTTGTTTTTCACTTGTCAAAGAATCGTTGATGCCACCAAAGCTAGAGATTGGGCAACTCAGAGGAGGTTTTTCCACGTAGGTATAGCTTTGTAATAGCTTAAGGTCTGCTTTAAATACATTCATCAACTCTTGTAAAAGTGATGGATCGTCATAAATATCTTTTGGAATTTCTGAAATATTCATAAGATAATTCAGTCTTTGTTCTTGTGAGAAAGACTCAAACTCCTTTGATAAAGAAGTATCGGATGGTGGTAGGGCAGCGCTTAAGAAAAGGTGTAGTGGTTTGAGATTGTATTCTTGTTCAAGAACATGGGCAAGTTCAAAAGCAATTAATGCTCCCATGCTATGGCCGAAAAAAGCAAATGGTCTATCTAAGTAAGGACTGATAATTTCTCCTAAAACCTGGATAAGAGGAACAAACTCCGTAAAAGGTTTTTCCTGTAGGCGTCTTTGCCTGCCTGGAAGTTGAATTGGCAATACTTCTATATCTGTTAGGAGCTGATCAGACCATCCTTGGAACATTGAGGCACTTGAACCCCATGGGTGAAAGCAGAATAGACGCAGACGAGCATTGGGTTTTGGTTGATGATATGCAATCCAACGCCTTGTTTTGTCAACCAATTCTTTAATTTCATCTTCAGAATTTATAATCTCTGGAGAATAACCATCTTGAGTCAGTTGTTTAGTAAGCTCTTCTGCTAATTCAATTATGCTGAGTCCTTGTTGGATTTTGTCAGCAGATATAGTCACTTCTAGTTGACTTTCAAGTTTACTTCTGAGTTCAATACCAGTTAAGGAATCAAAACCCAATTCTAAAATGGATTGCTGTGGATCTATAAGGTTTGAAGCATTGATTTTAAGTATTTGCCCCACCTGCTTTTGGATATATTCAACCAGAATTTGTTTGCCTTCTTGAGTAGAAACTGTTGCCAACTTTTGGATTAGTTCAACATTTTTAGTGGATTGCTGTGGAGACGCAATCTTGATTGTTTCTTCCCAATCCTTCAAGAACAACCATTGTGCCACTCTCTCTTGCCAAGCTGACCAATTAATCGGCACTACCCCGACTTCTGTCACCTCGCTACTCATCAGTAGCTCTAGAGACTCCAACATCTGAGTTGGAGTGAGGGAACCCAGAGCTTGCTTCTGTTCCCTCACCTCTGCACCATGTTCAACGGCTTCTCCCACTTGAGTCAAATCACCCCAGTGAATACTCAATCCAGGCAACCCCATACCTCGACGATAATGAGCTAAACTATCAAGAACAGCATTAGCAGCTGAATGGTTTCCCTGACTCGGTGAACCAAAAAGGGATGCCACTGAAGAAAACAACACAAAAAAGTCTAATGGTTGATTTTGAGTTAACTCATGCAAATGCCAAGCACCTTGAACTTTTGGAGTCATCACTTTCTCAAAGCTTGACCAAGTCTGGTGTTGTAGGATTCCATCGGACAAGATTCCGGCTGCATGAATCACTCCTGCCAATGGGAATCTTGAGTGATTAATCTTGTTCAACACCCCAGTTATAGATTCAACTTCTGACAGATCAGCAAGTTCTACTACTACTTCAGTTCCAGCAAGTTCTAACTCGGTTAATTTCTCAATTGCACTATCATCCAGTGAATAATTTCCCATCAATACTAAATGCTTGGCTCCCTTCGATACCATCCAACGTCCAACCTCGTCCAAAATATCAATACTTCCTGTAATTAGGTACGTAGCATCCTCACGGAAGTGTAGGGAAACTTCGGTTGCAGGATGAGAGCGTATTAACCGAGCCACATAACGATCATCCCCTCGCCATACCACCTGATCTTCTGTATCCTCTGACCAAACTTCCTGGAACAGTGCCAACCCTTGAGCCTCTAAAGTCTGGCTCAAGTCTAAATCAATTCGCACACAATTGAGTTCTGGATGTTCCAAACCAATCACCTTCCCCATTCCCCAGACCGAAGATTGGGCTAATCCTGAGACATCTGGATGAGTTCCTGGTATCGGTTGCGCTCCACAAGTTACTAGCCATAACCGAGGCAGTTTTGATAATCCCCCTGTAACCAATGCCTGAACCAAAGACAATGTACTACCACACCCCTGTATGGATAAATCTTTTAATTCCTGGGAACTGATGTATTCTGCCGCTTTAGTGTCTATTGTCCAACATTGCACTACCCCATATATTGAAGGTGAATTAGCTGCTATTTCAGCTATCAATTTTTCAAATTCTGCAAGGTTGTGATAGTTAATCGTAAATTCTGTTGGTGTTGTTTGTTGATATTGCTCTCCAGCAAATACCAAAGTACAGGTCTCTCCCATTGAGCGTAGTTTAGTTGCCAACTCTTGAGCAATTCCTTGGGTATCTGCTAATATCAACCAGTGCTTCTGTTCTGATGATGTCTTCTCTGACACTGTTTGCTCAGCTTGTGCAACAATCACTGCCTGCTGAGACAAAACTTCTGGCATGCTCTCAATTTCTGGTAAAGTAACTACTTGAGTAAAACCTGTTTCACGAAGTAATTGCTTCCACTTATCACGACTCAGTAGAGGATAGTCTGGTCGTATATCATAATCAGTGAATTTCCACCATCCCTCTAACAATCCAAATGTCAAATCCCCCCACCGAGAGCTAGTTGTTGCTTCATACAAGACCAACATTCCCCCTGGCGCTAAAAGTTGTCGTACATGGGATAATGTCTGCTTCATACTGCTGGTAGCATGGAGAACATTAGCTGCAATAATTACATCATATTGATGAGACTCAAATCCCTGGCTGGTCGGGTCTACCTCTATATCTAAGGTATGATAGCCCAAGAATTGATAATTCTGGAATGTCTCTTGTGCTTTACTGGTAAATAATGCTCCGATATCGGTGAAGATATATTCTGTTTGGTTGGGATTGAGATGGGGCAGAATATAACTTGTCGTTCCTCCTGTTCCCGCTCCAATTTCCAACAACCGTATCCCTCGGCTCGGTGGTAATTTCTCAATAGCTTGAGTGATTGCTTTTTGCAGTATCGTATTCATCACTTGTGCTACAGGTGATTCTTTATACAATTTGGTTGCGGCGGTTAAATCTCCTTGAGGAAACAGCAGTTCCAGCGGGTCTATTGCTCCTCGTAGTACCCCACTTAGTTGAGATGCACAACGATGAAGTAGTCCTACAGTTTTATCGGGATACTGAGTCAGTAGCCTCTGGCTCTTTTGTGTAGGGTTGACTTTTTCTAGGGTTTGTAGCACCTGCCACTGCTGTTGGATTGACTGGAAAATTCCTTTTTCTGCCAGTATTTGGATCATTCGGTTGAATTGTCGTCTTTGGCTAGGAATTATGCCCAAGCAAGAGGCTGTAGCATCAGTAGAAAAGATATCTCCAGGTTTGTATGACCAGCCCATTTCTATCAATGCTTGCACTATATAGTCTGCGCTCAATTCTTCTAACTGAGTCAGAATTTCCAGAGAGCTATAATTGTCTATCTGAGTTACTAATTCTTTTAGTTCTGGGAGCAATTTATGCTCTATTTCTAGTGGCGTTAGCAAATAATCTGGAGGCAGCAACTGACTAAAATTGGCTTTAGTTCTCCATTCAACTTCATACAGCAAATCTTTAATGCTGAGTGCTTTTAGTTGTTGTTGGTGCTGTTCAACTAGCAGTCCTATAAGTTTTGGGAGAAATTCAACTTCAGTTGGAGAAAGATTTCCCACTCTTTCTAGTTGTTGAGCTAAAGCTTTGGTTTCTCCTTGATTAATCAGATTAACGATCGGGGTACTGATCTTTTCTAATGGGATGCCACCATTTTTTTGAGCGTCATTTTTAGATATCTCTACCCAATACCTTTGTCGTTGGAAGGGATATGTAGGCAATGCTACTTTCTCACGAGTATAATCTTGGTCAAATCCTAACCAATCTACTTTAGCCCCCTGTACATATAACTGTCCTAAACTAGACAGCATCTGTTGCCATTCATCAATTCCTGGACGCAATGATGGCAACCACACACCTGCTCCCTCTGGCAAACATTGCCTTCCCATGCCTAATAATATTGGTTTGGGTCCGATTTCTAGGAAAGTTTCATAGCCTTGCTGGTTTAACTCTTTTATTCCTTGAGCAAACCTTACCGGTTGGCGCACATGGCTCACCCAATATTGTGTTGTGGTTATGCTGTTGTCTGCTTTGGTTCCTGTAACGTTGGATATGATTGGTATCCTTGGTTGATGGTAAGTGATTTGATTGGCCACAGCTTCAAACTCGGCCAACATCGGTTCCATTAATGGTGAATGGAAGGCGTGGGATACTTGTAGTTGTTTGGTTTTGATTTCGACTGATTCGAGGTTAGTTGCGATCGCTCTTACTGCTAATGACTCACCAGAAATTACTACGCTTTCTGGTCCGTTGATTGCTGCAATGGCTACTTTGTCGCCGAGAGTCATTGCCTTCAATGTTTCTTGGATTTTCGACTCTGAGGCCATGACTGAAACCATCTCGCCACCAGCAGGTAATTTCTGCATCAAAGAGCCCCTAGCTGCAATTAGTTTCAGACCATCTTCTAAACTGAATACTCCTGCTACTGTTGCTGCCACATATTCACCCACACTATGACCCATGACTACATCTGGTTTAATGCCCCAGGATTGCCAGAGTTGGAATAGGGCATATTCCATAGCAAAGACAGCAGGTTGGGTATAAGCTGTCTGCTCCAAGACAGACTCGTCTGTTTCTAGCGAATAGAGAACTTCCAGTAGAGGTCTGTCTAAATAGGGTTGCAAAATTTCTGCACACTCATCTAAAGCGTTCTTGAAAGTCGGTTGGCTCTCATACAGTTGTCTGCCCATACCTACATACTGAGAACCCTGACCCGTGAACAACATTGCCACTCTGGAGGAATCACCACCACTGACTACCCCACTCGCCAGCCCAGTTGTCTCTTCCCCCGTGCCGAAAGCCCTCAGCTGCTGTTGCAATTGTGCAGTTGTCCCTGGGACCAAACTCAACCGATGATTGTATGACAACCTTCCTGTGTTAGCAGTGAAGCAGACATCTGCCAGTGCTTGCTCTGGATGGCTCTCCAGGTGTTGACTATAGCTTTTGGCTAGCTGGTACAATGCTTCTTCGTTCTTGGCGGATAACCCCAATACATGCAATGGTCTTTCCCACTCTAGCTGAGGGCTTTCTCGTAGGGGTGGGGCTTGCTCCAACACCACATGGGCGTTCGTCCCCGTGAATCCAAAGGAACTCACCCCAGCCAACCGACGACCCGATACCTCCCATGGTGTCAGTTCTTGTGGTACCTGTAGCCAAGGCTCCCAGTCAATCTTGGGATTTGGCTGGTGCAAGTGCAGATGGGCTGGCAGGAGCTGATGCTGTAGTGATAACACCGCTTTAATTAGTCCTGCCACTCCCGCCGCTGCGTCTAAATGACCAATGTTCGTCTTCACCGAGGCTATCCACAACGGGGATTCTGGAGTGCGATCTTCTCCCAAGACTCCTACTGCTGCATTGACCTCTATGGGGTCTCCCAAGGATGTCCCCGTACCATGAGCCTCCAAATAACTAATCTCACAAGGCTTGACCTGTGCTTGAGCCAGGGCTTGCTTCATCAATCGTTGTTGAGACCTTCCATTGGGGACTGTTAACCCACTGGAAGGTCCATCTTGATTGACTGCACTACCCCGAATCACTGCTAAAATCTGGTCTCCGTCTTTCTGTGCATCACTCAGACGTTTCAGCAGCACCATACCACAGCCCTCTCCCCGTCCAAACCCATCCGCTGAAACATCAAAAGTCTTACACTGACCATCGACGGAAATCATTCTGGCTCTGGAGGCACCAATATAGGATAATGGGGTCAAATTTAATTTCACTCCTCCTGCCAGAGCCATCTGACACTCTCGGAGTCGCAAACTATTGCTGGCCTGATGAATCGCCACTAGGGATGAGGAGCAAGCAGTGTCAATAGTTACTGTTGGTCCAGTGAAGCCAAAGGTGTAAGCCAAACGACCTGCGGCACTGGATAAAGCACTACCAGTTCCTGCATGGGTAAGTAATGGACTCTCTGGCTCCTGGTGCAAGTGCTGCTGGAGCAATTGTTCGTAGTCATGACCATCATTACCGACAAACACTCCCACTGCTGCTTCATCGAGTCGCTCTAACACTTGCCCTGCTTGCTCTAGTGCTTCCCAGCTCACTTCTAACAGTAGGCGGTGTTGGGGGTCGATTGCTACTGCTTCACGGGGGGAAATCCCGAAAAATCCGGGGTCGAATTGGTCAACATTCTCTATGAAATGCCCATAACGGGTGAGCATCTTACCCGGAGCATCTGGATCAGGGTTGTAGTAAGCTTCAATGTCCCATCGCTCTGGTGGGATTTCTGAGCGCACACTGATCCCCCTTTGCAACAACTGCCAAAACTTTTCTGGATCAGAGGCACCTCCGGGAAACCGACAACTCATGCCAATGATTGCTATTGGTTCGTGCAAAGTATTATTCAGCTTATTCTCTAGTTTCTTGAGAGCTAATGTGGCTCGCTGCAAAGGAGACAGTTGCTTAATCTGATCTTTTTGAGTGAATTTATTCAACATAACTTTTTCAATTGATTATTGATTCCAATATTTTATCAATTGAGCTTTCAAGCTCTTGATTAGATGATTCCTTGATCTCGGTTAGAAGGTTAGCTTCCACTATCTCCCCTTCTTGTTCATCTTGATCAGTCTCAGTCTTAAAAAGGTCAATTTTGGCAAGGTACTGGTTGATTATATATTTCTCCAACTTTTCAATGTTAGGAAAATCAAAGATCAAAGTTGAAGATAAATTTACTCCCAAAAGCTTGCTCAATCGGTTCTGTAACTCTACTGCCATCAGCGAGTCCATCCCCATCTCGAAAAATCCTACCTCTGGGTCTGGTTTGTTTGTTATGGGTAAACCTAAAACCTGGGCAACTTCCTCTTGTAGTGCTTGTTGCAGCACTTTCCTCCTCTGAGTTTCGGTTACAGCCTCCAACTGTTGTCGTAAACTGGGGGCGATATCGGTCTTTGTCTCAACCTCTTCAGTCACAGTAGCTATGAGCTCTAGGAATGGACGAGGACGCTTGAGGGCATACATAGTTTTGAAGCGAGACCAGTCATTGCGACTAACTGTCACCTGAACTTCGTCAGCTGAAAGCAGCTGCTCCAAGGCAGAAATTGCCAACTCCGGTGAGAGGGCTTCTATTCCAATTTGAGCTAGCCATTCTTGAGCCTCATCTGTTGCCATGCCACCCCCTGCCCAGGGTCCCCAATTTATCGCTAATCCCGGTAAGCCCAGGGAGTTACGATAGTGCATCAGCCCATCCAGGAACTGATTCGCTGCTGCATAATGAGCCTGACCTTTTGAGCCCCACACTGAAGCAATGGAAGAGAAGCACACGAAGAAATCCAGATTTTCCTTCTCACAGAGCTGATGTAGATTCCATCCCCCCTTGACTTTGGGACGTAGCATTTCCTCCCACGCTTCCGGCGTCAACTCTTCGATAAAATCCAATCCTCCTGCTACTCCTGCGGCATGAACAATCCCTTTGAGAGGATTCCCCTCTGCTTGCATCTGCTGCCAGACTCGTTCCATGTCTGTCTGTTCCGCCACATCCGCTGCTATGACACTGACTTTAGCCCCTGCCTTTTGTAGTGCTTCCACAGCTGGCTTCACCTTCTCTGTCAGACCCTTCCTACTGAACAGGAGCAGATGGCGGGCTCCCTGTTGGACTAACCAATTTGCCACTTTCAGCCCCAAGCTTCCCAATCCACCTGTGATCAGATAGCTTCCCGTTGGCTCTACTTTGAACTTCTTCGATGTTGAAGGCGAACTGGAAACTAACCGGGGCACATAACGTTCTCCCTTACGGTATACCACTTGGTCTTCAGCATCAGGGTTCAGGAGTTCTCTTAGAAGACATGTTATTCCAGCTTCTGCGGTTTCATCCGGCTCTAGGTCGATTAATCCTCCCCACAACTCAGGGTGTTCCAATGATGCAACCTTGCCCATTCCCCACACAGGTGTCTGAGCAACAGATATAGGGTGCTCTCCCAAGGCTACTGCTCCTGCTGTAACTACCCAAACTTTTGCTGGAGTTGGATTGTCTTGTTGCACTAAGGCTTGTATTAGTCCCAGCAAGCTTTGGCAGGTAGTTTCTGCCTGAGAAGGGACTTCCTTACGGGTTAAATATATAATTCCTAACAAAGGTTGCTCAGTTTCTTCTTGAACTTGCTGCAATATTTGTAAGTAGTCTAGAGGGGACTTTTCAAGAAGATAGCAGCTATGCCCTTGGTGTTGGAGTTGCTCTGCCAACTTCTGTGCTACAGTTTCCTCACCCTCAATAATCAGCCATTGACCAACCTGGGAAGGGCTTTCTGGAGCTAGGGCTGAAGGCTTGAGTTGCCACTCTATCTGGTATAAACAATCCTTGAGAGCTGCTTGTGTCAGTGCTTTTTGATGATGGTCAATCAGTTGCTGCACAACTTCAACTGCTGTCAAGGAGCCATGTCCTGACAACATCGCTGTCAATTGCTTGTAGTCTCCTTGATCAAGGAGCTCGGTGACAGGAGAAGAGCCTTTAGCCGATAACTGTTTTGTGGTTTTGTCCCTGCCTTGACAATTTTCTACCCAATACCTTTGTCGTTGGAAGGGATAGGTAGGTAAGGCTACTTTCTCACGAGCATAATCTTGGTCAAATCCTAACCAATCTACTTTAGCCCCCTGTACATGTAACTGTCCTAAACTAGACAGCATCTGTTGCCATTCTTCTACTCCCGGACGCAATGATGCTAACCACAAACCTGCCCCCTCTGATAAACATTGCCTTCCCATCCCTAATAATATTGGTTTAGGTCCGATTTCTAGGAAAGTTTCATAGCCTTGCTGGTTTAACTCTTTTATTCCTTGGGCAAACCTTACCGGTTGGCGCACATGACTCACCCAATATTGTGCTGTGGCGATGCTGTTGTCTGCCTTGGTTCCTGTAACGTTGGATATGATTGGTACCTTTGGTTGATGGTAGGTAAGTTGATTCGCAACAGCTTCAAACTCGGCCAACATCGGTTCCATTAATGGTGAATGGAAGGCATGGGATACTTGTAGTTGTTTGGTCTTGATGCCAACAGATTCAAGGTTAGTTGCGATCGCTCTTACTGCTAATGACTCACCAGAAATTACTACGCTTTCTGGTCCGTTGATTGCTGCAATGGCTACTTTGTTGCCGAGAGTCATTGCCGTCAATGTCTCTCGGACTTTCGACTCTGAGGTCATAACTGAAACCATCTCACCACCAGAGGGCAACTGTTGCATCAACCTTCCCCTGGCGGCAATTAGTTTCAAGCCATCTTCTAAATTGAACACTCCTGCTACAGTTGCTGCCACATATTCACCCACACTATGACCCATAACTACATTTGGTTTAATCCCCCAGGATTGCCAGAGCTTAAAGAGGGCATATTCTAGAGCAAACAGCACCGGTTGGGTATAGGCTGTTTGCTCTAGTAGGGATGAACCGGACTCATCTTTGTCTGTAGGATAGAGGATTTCTCGTAAGGACTTTTCCTGGAAAGTTTCGACAGCACTGAGAATTTCATCACATTGGTGAATCGCTTCACGGAAAGTTGGTGCTTGTTGATACAACTGCCTTCCCATGTTGACATATTGGGAACCTTGTCCTGTGAATAGGAAGGCGATTTTGGGTACTGTGGTGTTATTTGTCAGTTTTCCTGAGTAGATTCCGCCTACTTCTTCTCCTTCTTGGTGCTGTCGGAGTTTTTCAACTAATTCTTGTTGGTTAGAGGCAACAACTGCTAGTCTGTGGTGGAACTGTGCACGTCCTGTATTGGCTGTATGGCAGATATCAGCTACCTTTAATTCGGGATGAGTTTTTAGATAGTTGTGATAACTACTAACTAACTCACCAAGAGCTGTTTGAGTTTTGGCTGACAGAGTTAATATATGAATTGGACGTTCGGCAATATCCTCACTTCCGACTTCTGACTTCTGACTTCTGACTTGAATTGGAGCTTCTTCTAAGATTGCATGAGCATTAGTCCCACTAAAACCAAAGGAACTCACCCCCGCAATGCGACTCTTCCCATTGGTTGGCCAAGGGGTAAGTTGAGTTGAGACTTGTAGAGGTAATTGAGACCAATTAATATAGGGATTAGGTTGGTTAAAATGCAGTGATGGTGCTATTTTTTGCTGTTGCAGTTGCAGGACTACTTTCATTAAACCGGCAATTCCTGCTGCTACCTCTAAGTGACCAATGTTGGTCTTAGCAGAACCAATGATTACAGGGTGCTCAACAGAGTGGTTTGAACCAAATACTGTTCCTATGGCTCCAACTTCAATGGGGTCTCCCAAAGAAGTTCCTGTACCATGAGCTTCTATATAACTAACATCTGCTGGGTCTACTGCTCCATTGGCCAAAGCTTGACGGATAACAGCTACTTGAGAAGGACCATTAGGTACTGTCAAGCCACCACTCTGCCCGTCTTGATTGACCGCCGTGCCCCGAATTACTGCCAAAATATTATCCCCATTAGCTACAGCATCTGAAAGACGCTTCAAAACAATGATTCCGCATCCTTCTCCACGCACATAACCATTTGCCGAGGCATCAAAGGTCTTGCACCGACCATCGGTAGATAGCATTTTTGCTTGAGAGTAAACAATACTCGACTCAGGAGACAGTAGTAGATTCACACCACCAGTTAAAGCCATATTGCATTCTCGCTGTCTGAGGCTCTGACAAGCCAGATGCACCGATACCAAAGAGGAAGAGCAAGCCGTTTCTACAGCCAGATTCGGTCCTGTCAGTCCCAAGATGTATGATAAACGACCTGTAGCAGCACTCGAAGCATTACCTGTACCCCAATAAGCTTCTGGTATCTCAGAGGTTACCAGCCTATGTGAGTAATCGCTACCAGCAATACCAATAAATACTCCAGTGAGACTATTAAACAATTTGTCTGGGACAATGTTAGCCCTTTCGATGGCTTCCCAACTGACTTCAAGCAACAAGCGTTGTTGGGGGTCTAAGCTGTGAGCTTCTCGGGGAGAAATCCCGAAAAATGCAGTATCGAAGCCATCTATTTGTGAAAGAAAACCACCGTCGCGGGTGCAAATTTTGCCTGGAGCATCTGGGTCTGGGTCATAGTAGTCATCAATGTTCCATCGCGCTAATGGTACTTCGGAGATTGCATCTACTCCATCATTGAGTAGTTGCCAGAAGGCTTCAGGAGAGTCTACTCCACCAGGGAAGCGACAACTCATGCCAATTATCGCTATGGGTTCTATTTTTTTATTTTCAAAAGTTTCTACTTGAGACTGCAAAGTTTCTATCTGGCGAAAAGCATTTTCCATTAATGCTTTGTAGTTTACAGTACGGCTGCTTTTACTTTCTTTCATTAGCTTTTATTTCCTCCCAGAGATTCTATTTTTTTAGCTAGTAAGTTGGCCATTTCTTCTTCAGACATTTCTTTAAAACGAGATGCGTTATCTATTTCCTCTTGTTCTACATTTTCTGTTTCATCTAGGTCAGAATAGAACTCTAGCGAGATGACATCACTGGCTAAATACTCTACAAGTGCTTCTACCGTCGGATAGTCAAACAATAGTGTTGAACTTAAGCTTGTTTCTAAGCTTGATTCCAAGCGATTTTTCAATTCCACTGCCATCAGAGAATCTAATCCTAAGTCAAACAAAGGTTGTCGCATTCCTATCTTTTGTGTATCTGTCCAGCCTAAGGTTTTGGCTATCAAAGAGCGAATCTGATTGGTTAATAACTCCTGACGTTCTGAAACTGGTACTGATTCGAGTTGTTCTCTGAATGCCGACTTTTTGGTTAATGATGGCTCAGTCGAAATCAAAGCCTCTAGGAATGGTATCTTTTTCCCATGCCCACCAGGGAGCTGCTTGACGAATTTTGACCAATTAATGGGCAACACTACAACTTGACTGGAAGAGTCGGATAACAATGAATCCAATGCCTGCATTCCCCTTTCTGGTTCTATGGCAATCATCCCACTACTCTCCAGTCGATTTTGATTGAGACTATCTAAACGAGCTGCCATGCCTGCTGATCCCCAAGCTCCCCAGTTGATACTCAACCCTGGCAATCCCAGACCCCGACGATAGTGAGCTAATGCATCCATAAACCCATTGGCTGCTGCATAATTTCCTTGACCTGGACTCCCAAAAAGAGAAGCTATGGAGGAAAAACAGACAAAGAAATCTAAGGGTAAATCTTTGGTGAATTGATGCAAATACCAAGTTCCTTGCACCTTTGGTGCCATCACTTTGGTAAACTGCTGCCAACTCATCTGTTGCAGTACCCCATCATCCAACACTCCTGCTGCATGAATCACTCCTTTAAGTGGGGGTAATGATGTCGATATTGCCTCTAAAGTTTTGGCAACATCTTCTTGACAGGAAATATCTCCTAATAAGACACTTACAGAGGCTCCGGCTGTTTCTAAGTTCCCGATCACTTTTTGTGCGTTTTCACTAGGAGCACGACGCCCACTCAAGACTAGATGCTGGGCTCCCTGTTTTACCATCCATTGGGCTAATTCCAATCCTAGTGCTCCTAATCCTCCTGTGATCAAATAACTTGCTTCTGGTTGGATGGACTTGGGCTCAATAGAAACTTGTGGCATCTCCACTACTACCTTGCCTATGTTCTTGGCTTGCTGCATATACCGGAAGGCTTCTGTAATTTGTGTACTAGGGAATAGTTTGTGGGGTAAGGCAACAAGTTCTCCTTGGTTCCATAGCTGGGTTAATGCCTCTTGTAGTTGAGCTATGACACCTGGTTGTTGTTGCGCTACTTCTCCTAAATCAAAGGGGAAATAGCTGACATCCTGTCGTTTTTCTTGGATTTGCTGTTGCTCCCAAATCCCAATTTTGCCGATTTCCACAAATCTTCCTTGAGGGGCTAATACTTCCAAACTCTTGGGAATGTACTCTCCGTTGAGGCTGTTGAGCACTACATCCACTCCCCCTCCTGCAGTAAGCTCCATGATTTGGTCAGCAAAATCTAGGCTGCGGGAGTTCATAATATGTTTGATGCCCAGGGACTTGAGAAATTCCCATTTACTCGGACTGGCGGTGGCGAAGATTTCGGCTCCTGCCAGTTGAGCTATTTGTACTGTGGCTTGCCCTACTCCTCCTGCTGCTGCATGAATTAATACTCGCTCTCCTGGTTGAATTTTGGCTAACTGTTGCAACCCATAGTAGGCGGTGAAGAATGTCAGGGGTAGGGTTGCTGCTTCGCTGAAACTCATTTGTTTGGGCTTGGCAATGACATGCTCAACGGGGATAGTGATGAAACTGCTGAAGCCATCGTGGAGCATGTTTGCCATTACTTCGTCTCCTACTTGCCACTGTGAGACTTGTGTTCCAATAGCAGAGATTGTGCCCGCACATTCCAACCCGAAGGTGAGTTGTTTGGCACTGGTAATGCCCAGGTGTTCAGCATAGTAGTCTTGGAGTAATCCTAAGGCATTGAGAACGTCTCGGAAGTTTAATCCCACTGCCGCCACCTCAATTTCTACTTCGTTGGCTTCAGGAAGACGACGCTGCATTGGCTCCCAACTGAGGTTGTCTATCACTCCGTATTCTGACAGTTTTAATTGCACTGGTTGCCCTGCTGAACTCATTGGTTGTTCCTTTGGTTTTTGTTCCAGTCTGGCTACATAACGACTTCCCTGACGCAGGGCTATTTGGTCTTCAATGTCTTCTGATAAGAGTTCAGCTACTAGGGAATCTAGGTTTTGATTAATATTTGCTTCTGGGTCACAGTCTATGCGTTTACACCTTAACTCTGGGTGTTCTTGGGCAATTACTCCTCCGAGTCCCCATAAACTTCCATACTCAGGGTTAATTACTTCCAAGTCTGTGTTTACCCTCTGAGTTCCTTGAGTTACCAACCATAGCTTTGGTATTTCTTCACCCTTCCTCTTGAGGATTGCTTGCACCAAATGCAGCGCTGCCGCACAACTATTTTCTTGAGTTTTCTCTAATTCTAAGTTGTCTTTGTTTTCTGATTTCTGCACTCCCCACAGATGTACAATTCCTGTAATTCCTCGATTTTCTTCTAGCAATTGTTCAAATTCTTCCTCCCTGGTGGGATTGATTTGATAGTGTTGTGGACTTAGTTGCTTATAGCTGTGTCCTGGTGATACTCTAATGCACTCATCACCTTTGTGTTGTAGTGCTTCTAATACTTGAATTTCTTCTGCCAACACTAACCATTTGCTGTTTGCTGCTGATGGGTTCTTTGATGGTAGAGCTTGGGCTTGCCAGTTGATTTGATAATACCAATGGCTGATATCTGGTTGCACACTTTTCAGTAGGGCATCGGCTGTTGTGGCCATTATCCTTAATCCCTCCAGCTCGGCTACCACAGTTCCCTGGTTATCTACCAGGAAAATGTCTGCTGTTAAGCTGTCTTCTGGTCTTTCTGCTATCGCCCATACTTGGCTTATTCTCTGACGATACAGTTTCAATTTCTCTATCCCTACTGGCAGATAGGTTTTATCTGTTTCTATTTTTCCCAGAGTATAACCTGTGATTTGTAGCGCTACATCTAATAGGGCTGGATGTAGCTGATAGTCTGTTACTTGTTCTATTAATTCCTCCGGTAAGGCTATTTTTGCTAGGACTTTGCCTTGACCTTTCCACAACTGTTTTAGTCCTTGGAAACTACTTCCGTAGTCTATACCTATTGACTTAGATTGTTGATAATGTTCTTTGATTTCTATTGCTTGAGAACACTCTCTTTTGTATTTTTCTAGGTCTATGGTTGCTTGGCTTTTGGCAATTGGCTCTGGATAGATTTTTCCTTCTGTGTGCAATCTCCATTGTGGCGTCTGTTGACTTTCAGCTTCTGCTGTGCTAAATATCTCAAACTTATAACTGTTGTTTTCTAAGGGGCTGACTACTGTTTGTACTTTCTTGAGTTCGGTTTCTGGTAGGATCAACCCTCGCGCTATCACCACATTAGAAACTACTACTTGCTCTTGGGAACTGAAGAGATTGTTTCCCAATGCCATTGCCATTTCTAGGTAGCCTGTACCTGGAAATAGCACCTTATCAAATACTTGGTGGTGATTTAGGTAGTCTGGAGATTGAGCCCTTAGGTATGATTGAAAACGATGTTGATGCTCTATTCCCGCTAGTTCTAGTTTTTCTCCTAGTAAAGGATGCAAATATTTGGTTGTTGATAAATATGGTTTTTGTTGGTAGCCATTGTTACTATCTATCCAATATTTTTCTCTTTGGAATGGATAGGTCGGCAATACTACTTTCTCTCGGTTATAGTTTTGGTCAAATCCTAACCAATCTATTTTGGCTCCCTGTACATATAACTGTCCTAAACTTGAAAGCATCTGTTGCCATTCATCCACTCCTGGACGCAATGATGGCAACCACACACCCACCTCTTCTGGTACACATTGCCTTCCCATTCCCAACAAAATTGGTTTGGGTCCGATTTCTAGGAATAATTCATACCCTTGGTGATGCAAAGTTTCCATGCTTTGAGCAAACTTCACCGGTTGCAATATATGATTTACCCAATATTGTCCTGTGGCCATACTATCGTCTGCTCTTGAACCAGTAATATTAGATATCAGTGATATCTGAGGTTTATTATAGGTTATTTCTTTAGCTACTGCTTCAAACTCTGCCAACATTGGTTCCATTAACGGTGAATGGAAGGCATGAGATACTTGTAGCTCTTTAGTCTTGATTCCTGATAATTCTAGATTGTTAACAATGGTATCTATAGCTTCTACTTCACCAGAAATCACTACACTTTCCGGTCCATTGATGGCAGCAGTCGCTATTTGCTCTTGGTATGAAGTAATTAGGTGACGAACTTTCAACTCTGATGCCATCACCGAAACCATCTTTCCACTTGCAGGCAACTTTTGCATTAATTGTCCCCGCATGGCAATTAGTTTTAAACCATCTTCTAAACTGAATACTCCTGCTACTGTTGCTGCTACGTATTCTCCTACACTGTGACCCATGACTATATCTGGTTTGATTCCCCAGGATTGCCATAATTGAGCTAAAGCGTATTCAATAGCAAATAAGGCTGGTTGGGTGTAACCAGTTTGAGCTAGTAGAGATGATGCTTCGATATCTTCTGGGTTTTGAGGATAGATTACTTCTAAAAGGGACTTTTCTAGATAGGATTCTAGTATTTGGCTGCACTCGTCGATCGCTTGACGGAAAACTGGTTGTGTTTCATACAATTGCCTGCCCATGTTTACGTACTGAGAACCTTGACCTGTAAAGAGGAAAGCAACTTGTGCTATACTAGTGCCAGGTATTTCTCCGGAAAAAATTTCTGTTACTGGTTCTGTTGCTTGGTGAGCTTTTAATTTTTCTAGTAGTTCTTGTTGGTTGGAAGCAATAACAGCTAGACGATGATTGAAATGTTTACGTCCTGTGTTTGCAGTATAACAAATGTCTGCAATTTCTAATTCCTGATGAGTTTCTATATAATTTTGATAACGGGTTACCAGTTGTGCCAGTGCTTCTGGAGTTTTTGCTGAGAGGGTTAATAAATTAACTGGACGCTCTGGGGAATTTTCTTTTTTAATTGCTTCTGGAGCTTCTTCCAGGATTACATGAGCGTTTGTTCCTCCAATACCAAAGGAACTAACCCCTGCTCTACGAGGAGTTCCATTGCTTTTCCATTCGGAAAGAGTGGTATTAACATATAAAGGACTATTAGCAAAATCTATATTAGGGTTGGGTTGTTCAAAATGTAGCGTTGGGGGTAGTAATTTATGTTTAAGAGCTAAAACAGTTTTGATCAGTCCTGCTACTCCTGCTGCTGCATCTAAATGACCCATATTACTTTTCAGGGAGCCAATGGCACAGAAACCTTTCTTTTGCGTACTATACCTAAAAGCCTGGGTCAGAGCTGCGATTTCCACCGGATCTCCCAGCTCTGTCCCTGTGCCATGAGCCTCTATGTATGAGATTGTCTCTGGATCTACTCCAGCAACAGCATGAGCTTCTGAAATAACTGCTGCTTGACCTTCTATGCTAGGTGCGGTGTAGCCCACTTTCAAGGAGCCATCGTTATTAATCGACGATCCCTTGATGATTGCCTGGATAGAATCACCATCTGCGATCGCGTTATTGAGTCGCTTGAGAAGTACAATCCCAACACCATCACCTGGTATTGTACCCTTGGCTTTAGCATCAAAAGTTCGACAGTGTCCATCAGGAGAGAAAATCATTCCCTCTCGATATAAGTGTCCAGCTTTCTGGGGAATATGGATAGAGACACCACCAGCAAGAGCCAGATCACATTCTCCATTGAGTAAACTTTGACAAGCCATGTGGACAGCGACCAATGAGGTTGAACAAGCAGTTTGAACGTTGAGTGCAGGTCCTCTTAAATTTAGCTTGTAAGCGACACGAGTTGCCAGGTAATCTTTATCACTGCTGATCATTAGCTGATAAGAGTTCAATGTATTATCAGGATCGTGGTTGGGATAAAGATTCCTCAATAAGTATTTGTTCATGCCAACACCAGCATAAACCCCTATTAAACCCCCATAGGTATCTGGATTATAACCACCCCTTTCTATGGCTTCCCAAGCACATTCAAGAAACAAACGATGTTGCGGATCGATTTCTTCAGCTTCCTTGGGACTATAGCCAAAGAAATTAGCATCGAACAGATCGATGTCTGACATCACAGCACGGGCTTTGACATAGTTAGGATTATCCAGTAATTCAACTTTAACGCCAGACTCTAACAATTCTTGCTTTGAGAAAAAGGAGATAGATTCCACACCATCCTTAAGATTCTGCCAAAATTGATTGGTGTCTTCAGCTTGTGGAAAACGACCAGACATGGCAATAATTGCTATACCTAGATCGTCATCTAGATCGTCTATTAAATTTTCTTCATTTTGTCGATTCATTTTTTTTATCTTAATAAATTAATTGCGCAGAAATTTTGAGACTTAATTAATCCAAAATGATTAATCTCTTACTTGATATCGAGAACGATGTTTTTGCCTGCGTTCTAGTCTTTGTTTCATCATGCTTTTACCTTCCCTTAAGTTAGTATCACGGATATTACGTTTTTCTTTGGAATCATTGTTACTAATACTTTCACCTTTTATATGCTGACTCAAATAATATATAGTTGGATATTTTAAAAGATCTAAAACTTGCAGTTTTATTTTAAACCGTTCTTGTAGTTTAATACTTACCTGTAACAACAGTAAAGAGTTTCCTCCTATTTCAAAAAAATTATCATAAATTCCTACTTTTTCTAGTTGAAGCACATTTTGCCAAACTTCAGCAATCTGTTTTTCTGTTGCAGTTTTAGGTACGACATATTCAGTATGAGAGAGATTGTTAGGGTTGGGCAACTGTTTACGGTCTACTTTGCCATTGGGAGTCAGTGGCAGTTGTGGTAATAGTACAAACCTACTGGGTATCATATATTCTGGCAACCGGTCTTTCAGATACTGTTTCACTTTATCTATTTCTTCTGTCTCTGATACTTCTGGAGTTTCACTTTCTAGCACTAGATAAGCTACTAAACCTTTATTGCCAGAGTTATCTTCCCTTGCTAATACTACTGTTTCTTTAACTAGGGTAAATTCATTTAATATCGCTTGGATTTCTCCGATTTCGAGGCGGTAACCTCTGATTTTTACTTGATGGTCAAGTCTCCCTAAGAATTGTATTTGACCATTTCTTTGATAACGTGCTAAATCTCCCGTTTTATATAATCTTTTCCCATTCCAAAAGATAAATTTTTCTGTTGTTAATTCGGCTTTGTTCAGGTAACCTCGTGCTAGTCCTTCTCCTCCTATGTGAAGTTCTCCTGCTACTCCTATTGGTACTGGTTGATTCTTTGAGTCCAGAATATACACCTGGGTGTTGCTTATTGGTCTACCTATGGTTGGTGCAGCTCTTCCTCCTTTCTCCATTAACCCATAGGTTGAGTAAGTTGTGTCTTCACTTGGCCCATACAGGTTGTATACTGCTTTAATTGTTGCTTGTTCATACAGTTTTTGCACCAATTGATTTTCTAGTGGCTCTCCTGCCAAATTCACTGTTTTTACCCCACTGGGGATACTTTGGCTTCTGATTAATTCCCTGGCTGCTGAAGGTACTGTATTTATTAGGCTTACTTCTCCTGCTGCTGGTAATTCTGGCAGGTGTAAAGCATTTTCAGCTAATATGACTTTTCCTCCCCAACTTAAGGGCACAAACAATTCGAATACTGATAGGTCAAAGCAAATGGATGTGGAGGCTAATACTCCTGATAATTCCTCTTGGCTATACACTTCTCGTGCCCAATGTAATAGGGACACTGGACTACGGTGTTCAATTGCTACTCCTTTGGGTCGGCCTGTAGAACCAGAGGTATACAATACATAAGCTAGGTTTTGGGGGGTGAGATTACTGACTACATTGGTTTGTCTTTCTACTGTATTTGCTTTCTTGATATCTACTACAGGTGTTTTTGTTTCTGGTAGCTGAAACGGGGAGTTGGAGTCAGTTAACACTAACTCTAACTCCCCGTCTTCTAATATCTGAGCTAGCCGCGCAGCGGGATAGTTGGGATCTAATGCTACATAAGCCCCTCCGGCTTTGAGTATGGCTAATAAACCTACTACCATCTCCACTGAACGCTCTACACAGATGCCCACTAGGGTTTCTGCCTTGACTCCTAAACCTTGCAAGTAATGGGCTAGTTGATTGGCTTTGCTGTTTAATTGGGAATAGGTCAGCTTTTGCTGTTCAAATACTACTGCTACTGCATCTGGTGTTTTATCTACCTGCTCTTCAAATAACTGATGGATACATTTGTCATCAGGATAACCCACCGCTGTATCATTCCAATCAACTAAAAGCTGCTGTCGTTCTGCTACTGTCAGCAGTGGTAAGCGACTAACTGGTTGTTGTGGATCGGCAACAATACCCTCCAACAATGCCTGGAAATGACTTAGCATTCGCTCAATCGTACTCTGTTCAAACAGGTCTGTGTTGTATTTGAATGCTCCTGTCAACTTAGAGTTGATTTCGCTCATTTCCAAATCTAAATCAGATTGCCCCTCAAATAGCACTGGGTTATAAGGGATAAATTTTAAATCTCCCCAAGAAAAAGAAGTCTCATCTTGACCAGAAGCCAGCAAATATGCTTGTTCAAATGACTGAAGCACAAAGTTTGTTTGAATAATTGGTGAATAACTTGAATCTCGTTGCGGATGCAATCGTTCCACCATTAGTGCAAAAGGAAAATCTTGATGATCTAGAGCTTCCAAAACAGTTTGCTGCACTTGCGTTAACAGTTCAGTAAAACTACCTGCGCCTTTGATAGTGCTTCGCATGGGGAGCATATTAACAAAATGCCCAAATATGCTATTGAACTCTGAGCGACTCCGACCCGTTACAGGTGAGCCAACAATAATATCTTCCTGCAAAGTATATCTATACAATAAAACCTGATAGACTGCCAAGAGCAGAGTGTAGAGAGATACTTTCCTGGTATCAGCCAGCTTCTTTAACTTTTGTGTTAGTTCTAAAGATAAACTAAAGACACAGGAATCTCCTTTATAGGTTTGGATCGGAGGTCGCGGATAATCAGTGGGCAGTTGCAATACAGGCAAATTGCCCTCTAGTTTTTGTTGCCAATAATCCCATAGCTGCTTTCCTCTGGCACTCTCCAGTAACTCTTGTTGCCAATGAACAAAGGTTGGATAGCTATAGCTTGGAGGAGCAAGAGGAGTAGATTGCTGAGTCTGGAGCTGATGATAAATAACAGGTAACTCTTCCACCATAAGATTTAGCGACCAACCATCACAGACAATGTGGTGTACAGATACGATAAAGGTCAGCCCCTGTGTTCCCTGTTGAAAAAATCTGACACGCATTAGCGAACCATTTTCTAGGTCAAAAGGCTCTTGGTGAATAGCTATCACCTTTTGTCGCACCTCTTCTATACTCCAACTGATAGCATCAATCACTTGAAAGTCTAAAACAGGGGTTTCCAAAACCTGTCGATAAGGTTTGTTATCTAAACTGGGAAAACAAGTATGCAGGCCAGGATGTCGCTTGAGTAAATGCTCAAATACTTCCTTCCAAGCTGAAACATTGCTAGCTTCAGGCATTCTACCTGCGAAGGAAACATTATATGAGTAACTGTCTGGGTCTAAGTACCAGACAAACCAAAGAGACTGTTCATTCAGAGATAGGGGAGGATACGGACTAGTTTCCTCATAAGGCTTTAGTGGTTCTGAAAGAGCCTCAGAACTATCAGTAGTAGAAACGTTCTGAAGTAATCGCAATAATTCAGTTTTATTTTGGGCAATAAGTTCTCGAATTTCTTGAGTTAATGTTCCCTTGGGAGCACGAATCTTTAGTTGCTCACCTTCAGCAGACAATAGGATGCCTTTGCTAGCAATTTGAGATAGAACTTGATTCAGGTTCATAAAGTAATTTCCTCCATATCTTCACAAACGATATCTTTAATATCTGAATTATCAGAGTCAGTAATTTTTTCTAACAAAAGCTGCTGGGTTATTTGCTCATTTACTAAGTATGCGATTTGGGCAGTACTCGCCCCTCCAAATATTTTTTGAAAAGGTATATCCCATCCCAGTTGCCTTTTTAACAAATTCCGCAATTCACCTGCCATCAAAGAATCTAGCCCCATATCTATAAGAGGTTGAGCTACATCTATTTGAGAAGCACTCATAGCCAATATTTTGGCTATTTTTCCTACGAGGTACTCCATCAATATGCTTTCTCGCTCCTCTAATGAAACTGCTTTTAGCCTCTGTAAAATGCTATCATTTTCCCTTTTGGTTGCAGCCATTGAGGCAGTTAATTCCTGCCAATCAGCTAAGAAAGGCCATTCAGCTATTCTTTCTTCCAAAGCCAACCAATCAATCGGTACTACTCCTACTTCAGTATCATCAGTACCACTCATTAGTAGTTCTAGAGACTCTAAAACCTGAGCCGGAGCGATCGCACCCAAACCCTTCTTCTGTAGACTAACATCTGCACCTCGTTCTGCTGCTTCTCCCACTTCACCTACTATTCCCCAGTTAATGCTCAACCCAGGCAATCCTAGACTTCGACGATAATAAGCTAAACCATCTAGAAATCCATTTGCTGCAGAATGATTTCCCTGACCTGGTGAACCAAATAGAGAGGCTATCGAAGAAAACATCACAAAAAAGTCTAATTGCTGGTTTTGGGTCAATTGATGCAAGTGCCAAGCTCCTTGCACTTTCGGAGACATCACTTTCTCAAAACTAGGCCAATTCTGGTTTTGTAGCATTCCATCTGACAACATTCCCGCCGAGTGTATTATTCCTGCTAATGGCCTGTTTAACTGCTCTATATTAGCCACCACTCTTGTCATCGATTCCCAATCAGATACGTCTGCTTTTGCCACTACTACTTCCGCTCCAGCCATTTCTAACTCAATTATTTTTTCCTCCACAGTATCATCGGGTGCCCTACGTCCTAATAATATTAAGTGCTTGGCTCCCTTCTCTACCATCCAACGGGCTACCAGTAAGCCTAAACCTCCCATTCCCCCTGTAATCAAGTAGTTAGCTTCCTCACGGAAACTCACCGATTTTTTGCTTGTTGCATCTGCTACTACCCTTTGCTGATGATGACTTGCAACCAATCTTGGCACATAACGACCATTTCCTCGCTGTGCTATTTGGTCTTCCTTATCTTCCGACCAGATTTCCTCAAATAGTCCATTAGCTTGACACTCTTTCGTCTCCTCTGGGTCTAAATCTATGCAGACACAGTTGAATTCCGGGTGTTCTAAACTAATTACTTTCCTCATTCCCCATAGTGAAGATTGGGTTACTCCTGGTATTATCGGTGCATTTGACGGTACAGGTTGAGAGCCACAAGTCACTAACCATAACCGAGGGGCTGTTGGTAACTCAGCTTTGACTAAAGCTTGCACTAAATATAAGGTTGTAGCACACCCCAATTTAGATAAATTTTCTAATTCCTCAGATTTAATAGTTTTACCTAATCCCACTTCTGTTGTCCAACATTGCACTATTCCATACAATGATGGTGATTTAACTGCTACCGCCTCTATCAGTTGTTCATATTCCGACTGGTTATTAGGATTAATACTCAATTCTTCTGGAGATATCTGCTGATATTTCTCTCCTGCAAATACTAAGATACACACTTCTCCTCTCGATTTCAGTTGCCGTGCTAAGTGTTGAGCTATTCCTTGTTTGTCTGCTAGTATCAACCAACTCTTCGGTTTCTCCTCCGTTTTTTGTTTTGTTGGAGCTGCTTGAGCTACAATCACCTTTTGCCCTGACAATCCTTGTGTCTTTTCCTGTACTTCTGGTATAGCTACTACTTCAGTAAAACCTGTTTCTCTCAAAACTCTGTTCCACTGGTCAAAACTTAGCAGAGGGTAGTCTGGTCGTAATTCATAATCGGTGAATTTCCACCATCCTTCTAATAGTCCAAATACTAAATCCAACCATCGCTGAGGTGTTGTTGCTTCATACAATACTAATATTCCTCCTGGTGCTAATAGTTGTCGCACATTGGATAATGTCTCCTTGATACTTGTAGTTGCATGGAGTACATTTGCCGCAATAATTATATCGTACTGATGAGCACCGAATCCTTGACTGTTTGGGTCTACTTCTATATCTAAGGTTTTATACACTACAAATCGATAATCCGAGAATTTATCTTGCGCCTTACTGGTAAATAATTGTCCGATATCGGTGAATATATATTCTGTTTGCTGAGGATTTAGGTGAGGCAGGACATAACTACTTGTTCCTCCGGTTCCTGCTCCGATTTCCAACAACCTTATCCCTCGGCTTGGCGGTAATTTCTCTATAGCTTTATTAATAGTATTTTGTACTATCGTGTTCATCAGTTTAGCTACAGTAGACTTTTCATAAAGTTGGGTAGCGGTAGTCAAATCTCCTTGAGGGAATACCAACTCTAGTGGGTCTATTTCTCCTCGTAGTACCATACTTAGTTGAGACGCACACCGATCCAGTAGTGTCAAGGCTGCTGCTTCCTCTGGATATTGGCTCAGTAAACTCTGGTTTTTTTGAGTCGGGTTGACTTTCTCTAAGGTTTGTTTTACCTCCCACTGCAGTTGAGCAAATTCCAGTACTCCTAATTCTTCTAAGATTTGGAGGAGACGCATAAATAATCGTTCTTGGGTGGGAACTATACCTAAACGTTGAACTGCTGCATCAGCCTCAAAGCTCTCTTTCGCCTTATATGACCAACCTATCTCCAGCAAGCCTTGAACTATATAATCTACGCTTAATTCTTCTAACTTTGTGCTGATTTCTGAGGCTTTGCGATCATCTATCTGAGTTAATAATTCTATCAGAGTAGGAGTTAATTGTTGGGCAATTTCTATAGGAGGAAGCAAAAAATCAGGAGGTAGTAACTGACCTAAGCGACCTTTAGCTCTCCATTCTACTTCATACAGGCAATTAGTTAGTGATTTTACTTCTAGTAGGGTCTCTTGAGTGGCAAGTTTTAGTTGTAAGCCTTTAATTGTGGCAATGATTTCTCCTTCTAGACTCGCTACAGTCAGTTGAGCAGTTAGGATTTTTTGATCTTCTATGAGTTCACTCACCGATGCATACACCCAGAGACTTTTCTCTGGAGGAGCATATATTTTTAACTGCTCTATTCCTACTGGCAGATAAGTGTTGTTATTTGTTTGTGGTAGAGCCTGACCAGCTACTTGCAAAGCTGCATCTAACAATGCGGGATGGAATTGATAGTTGGTGATTTCTTTTGTCAAGGCTTCGGGTAACTTAATCTGTGCCAAGGCTTGGTGTGAACCCAACCACAATTGTTGAACTCCTTGGAAACTAATTCCATAATTCAGCCCCAGTTGCCGAAATTGTTGATAATGTTCTTGGGCTTCTCTCGGTTGAGTACACTCAGCTTGGTATTTTGCCAGGTCTATAGCTCTCAGTGTGCTTTCCTGTGAATCAGCTCTGATTTGCCCTTCTGTGTGGAGTATCCACAATGGCGTATCTTGATTTTCCTGATTTTTATAACTAAAAATCTCAAACTTATAAGAGCCGTTTTCTAAGGGTGTGAGGATGGTTTGGACTGTTGTTAAGTCAATTTCTTGTAGAATCAACCCTCGCTCAATAATTACATCTTCTAACACCACATCCTGAGATTTGAACAAATTCACTCCCGCTGCCAAGGCTATTTCTAAGTACCCTGTGGCGGGGAACAGAACTTGACTAAACACTTCGTGGTGCTTGAGGTAAGCTGGTTGATCTCCAGCTAGCAAAGATTCAAAACAAAATTGATTTTTTAAAGCTGCTACTTGTAGTTTGATACCTAGTAAGGGATGTAAAACTTTTTCCCCATCAACTTGCTGTGTCTGAAACTTCCGCTTACTCTCTGGCCAATATCGCTCTCGTTGGAATGGATAAGTGGGCAATACTACCTTCTGACGAACATAATTTTGGTCAAACCCTAACCAGTCTACTTGGGCTCCCTCCACATACAGTTTTCCTAAACTATCCAACATTTGCTGCGATTCATCTACTCCTGGACGTAATGATGGCAACCATACACCTACCTCTTCCGGTAGACATTGCCTTCCCATCCCCAATAAAATTGGTTTGGGTCCAATTTCCAGGAATAAATCATATCCTTCCTCCTGCATAGTTATCATACTCTGGGCAAACCTCACTGGTTGCCGCACATGACGAGCCCAATATTTCCCAGAAGTCATCTCCTCTCCCACCAGTTTACCAGTAACATTTGATATCAGTGGTATTTGAGGCTGGTGGTAGGTTATTTGATTAGCTACTGCTTCAAACTCTGCCAGCATTGGCTCCATCAGAGGGGAGTGGAAGGCATGAGATACTTGTAGTTGTTTGGTTTTGACGCCAACGGATTCTAGGTGAGTTGCGATCGCTCTTACTGCTTCTGACTCCCCAGAAATTACGATACTTTGAGGTCCATTAATAGCTGCAATAGCTACTTTTTCTTCCAGGGACATCGCCTGCAATGTCTCTTGGACTTTCGACTCTGATGCCATGACTGAAACCATCTCACCACCAGAGGGTAACTGTTGCATTAACCTGCCTCTGGCTGCAATTAGCTTCAAGCCATCTTCTAAACTGAATACTCCTGCTACTGTTGCGGCTATATATTCTCCTACACTATGACCCATGACTACATCTGGTGTAATGCCCCATGATTCCCATAATTTAGCTAGGGCATATTCTATGGCAAATATAGCCGGTTGGGTATAGGCTGTTTGATTTAAGAATGATCCCTCCACCTCTTCTGAATAGATAATTTCTCTTAAGGAGGTTCCATCAAATGTTCCTAGAGTGTCCTTGTCCAACCTTCCCAGAATTAGGTCACATTCATCTAAAGCACCTCGAAATACAAGTGATTGCTGATACAATTGCTTTGCCATATTCACATATTGAGACCCTTGACCTGTGAATAAAAAGGCAATTTTTGAATTATTATTGGGTACTTTTCCTGAGAATATTCCGGTTACTTCCTTTCCCTGTTTGTACTTTCCAAGTTTTTCTAGTAATTCTTTTTCGTTAGAGGCGATTAAGGCTAATCTATGATTAAAGTCAGCTCTACCTGTGTTGGCTGTATAGCAAATATCACCTATTTTTAATTTTGGATAATTTGTAATATGGTTGTAATAACTACTGACTAATTCCAAAAGTGCTGTTTTTGTTTTAGCTGACAGAGTTAAAATATGAACTGAACGTTCTAGATTATCCTCTCTTTTGATTTGTAAATTTTGACTTTTAACTTCAGTAGGTGCTTCTGCTAGAACTATATGAGCATTTGTGCCACTAAAACTAAAGGAACTGACTCCAGCAATGCGACTTTTGCCGTTAGTTTCCCAAGGTGCAAGTTGAGTTGAGACTTGCACTGGTAATTGTGACCAATTAATATAAGGATTAGGCTGGTTAAAATGCAGTGATGGTGCTATTTGTTGATGCTGTAGTTGCAGGACTATTTTCATCAACCCTGCAATTCCTGCTGCCATTTCTAAGTGACCAATGTTAGTTTTAACCGAACCAATGATTAAAGGTTGCTCAACAGAGTGGTTGGAACTAAAGACTGTTCCTAGGGCTCCAACTTCAATGGGGTCCCCCAAGGAAGTTCCAGTACCATGAGCTTCAATATAACTGACACTGGCGGGCTCCACACCCCCATTTGCTAAGGCTTGGCGAATCACAGCTTCTTGAGATGGACCATTAGGTACTGTTAAACCACCACTCAGACCGTCTTGATTAACAGCTGTGCCACGAATCACTGCCAGAATATTATCCCCATTGGCTAGTGCGTCAGAGAGTCGTTTCAAGACAATTATTCCACATCCTTCCCCACGCACATAACCATTTGCTGAAGCATCAAAAGTCTTGCAGCGACCATCAGGAGATAACATTTGGGCTTGAGAGAATATAATACTAAGCTCTGGAGAAAGGAGTAGATTCACGCCCCCAGCTAAAGCCAGATTACATTCTCGTTGTCGCAAACTCTGACAAGCCAGATGCACGGATACCAAAGACGAAGAGCAAGCAGTTTCTACTGCCAGACTAGGTCCAGTGAGCCCCAAGATGTATGATAAACGACCTGTAGCAGCACTCGGCGCATTACCTGTACCCCAATAAGCCTGTGGCATCTCAGAGGTTGCCAGCTTACTTTGATAATTGCTATTACCAATGCCAATGAATACTCCTGTGAGACTATTTAATAACTTTTCTGGGAGTATGTTAGCCCTTTCTATTGCTTCCCAACTAACTTCCAGTAATAAGCGTTGTTGAGGGTCTAAGCTTTGAGCTTCTCGGGGAGAAATCCCGAAAAATGCGGCATCGAAGCCATCTATTTGTGAAATAAAACCACCGTCGCGGGTAGAAATTTTGCCGGGAGCATCTGGACCGGGGTCATAGTAGTTATTAATGTTCCATCGTGATAATGGTACTTCAGAGATAGCATCTACTCCATGATTGAGTAATTGCCAGAATGCTTCAGGAGAATCTACTCCGCCAGGGAAGCGACAACTCATGCCAATGATGGCAATTGGCTCAATCTGGGCAGACTTGAGAGCTTGCAATTCGGACTGCATTTCCTTTAATGCAATTAGTGCCCGTTTTGTTGCTGACAAAGAGTTTGCAGTATTTATAGATTCCGAAATATTTTCCATATTTTTAAATTTTTATACTACCTACTAAAAATTCATATTATCTAATTCTTGAAGCAAAATATTTTGAGCTTCTGATTCTGATAGTTGTTCTATTTCTTGTTGTAAATTTGATTGGTTTACTTCTTCTGATTCTTGCTGAACAAGAACAACTGTTGACTCTACCGATAATACCTTAATGGAGAGATAATTTACTAAATTTTCTACAGTAGGATAGTCAAAAAACAGTGTTGAATTTAAACTTGTCTCTAAGGTTGACTCCAATTGATTTTTCAATTCCACAGCCATCAGAGAATCTAATCCTAAATCAAACAAAGGTTGGCGCATTCCTATCTTTTGTCCATCTGTCCAACCCAAGGTTTTGGCTATCAATGAGCGAATCTTATTGGTTAATAACTGTTGACGTTCTGAAACCGGTGCTGCTTCTAATTGTTCTCTAAATACTGACTTTTTGGTGAATGACGGTTCAGTGGAAATCAAAGCCTCCAAAAAAGGCATCTTCTGCACACCGGGCATCTGCCTAAAAAACTCAGACCAATTAACTGGGAACACCCCTACTTGGCTTTGAGAGCCTGATAACAATGAACCTAATGCTTGCATTCCTGATTCGGGGTCAATGGCCACTACCCCGCTACTCTGCATTCGATTTTGATGTTCCCTTGCTAAACGAGCTGCCATTCCTGCTGTCGCCCATGCTCCCCAGTTAATACTTAATCCTGGTAATCCCTGACCTTGACGATAGTGGGCGATCGCATCCATAAAACCATTGGCAGCAGCATAGTTTCCTTGACCATAATTCCCCAACATCGAAGCCATAGAGGAGAAACAAACAAAGAAATCTAAAGGTAAATCCTGAGTCAGTTGATGTAAATACCAGGTTCCCGACACCTTGGGAGCCATAACTTTTGTAAATCTATCCCAGCTCATCTTTTGTAAGACTCCGTCATCCAACACCCCAGCAGCATGAATCACTCCTTTGAGTGGAGGTAACGAAGCAGATATCCCCTCTAAGATTTTGATGACAGACTCTTGAGTAGAAATATCCCCTAACAAAACACTGACTGATGCTCCTGCTGCTTCTAACTCCTCTATGATTTTTTGTGCAGTTTCATTCGGACTCCGACGCCCAGTTAATACTATATGCTTGGCTCCCTCTTTCACCATCCATTGGGCTACTTCTAAGCCTAAAGCTCCTAAACCTCCTGTAATCAAATAACTTGCTTCTGGTTTGATGGATTTTTGCTCATCTCCAGTTTCTGGCATAGAAACTACCACTTTTCCTATATGCTTACCTTGCTGCATATATCGGAAGGCAGCTTTGACTTCTGTACTAGGAAATACTTTATAAGATAATGCTTTCAGTGTTCCTTGCTGACACTGCTGGTTCAATTCCTCTGAAAAGCTGGCAGTTAAATCTGGCTGTTGTTGGATTATCTTTCCAATATCAAAGGTAAAGTAATCAGCATCTGGTCGCTTCTGCATCACCTGTTGTTTGTCCCAAATCCCTATTTTGCCAATTTCTACAAACCTCCCTTTAGTGGCCAAAACAGCAAAACTCTTATCAATAAAGTCTCCATTCAGACTGTTTAAGACTATATCTACACCTTTTCCTGCCGTCAGACTCATTATTTCATCGGCAAACTCTAAAGTACGGGAATTCATTATGTGTTTGATGCCCATAGACTTGAGAAACTCCCACTTAGGAGGACTTGCAGTAGCGAATACTTCTGCTCCTGCCTGGAGAGCAATTTGAACTGCCGCTTGCCCTACACCACCAGCAGCAGCATGAATTAATACTCGCTCTCCTGGCTGAATTTTGGCTAAGTGTTGTAATCCATAGTAAGCTGTAGCGAAAGTCAATGGTAAAGTAGCTGCTTCGGTAAAACTCAGATTTTTTGGTTTAGCCATCACTAACTCAGCCGGAGTAGTGACAAAGCTACTGAACCCATTATGAACCAAAGCCATTACTTCATCTCCCACCTGCCACTGAGACACATTGTCTCCCACAGATGCAATAACGCCTACACATTCTAAGCCAAAGTTAAGTTGAGCTACGTCAGTAATACCTAATACCTGAGCATAATAGTCTTTCAGTAACCCCAAGGAATTGAGTACATCTCGGAAGTTTAAACCCACTGCTTTGACTTGAATTTCTACTTCATTCCCTTGTGGAGGACGGCGCTGCATTACTTGCCACTTGAGGTTGTCTATCAGTCCATATTCAGACAACTTCAATTCCAGTGGTTGATTTTCTAATCCTAATTTTTCTTCTAAGCTCGATTTCTGCTTTTGTTGTCGTACTAATCTTGCTACATAACGGACTCCCTGACGAATTGCTATTTGGTCTTCATTATTCTTAGAAAATACTTCATCTACTAAACTGGGGAGCATTTCCGAAACATTCGTTTTGGGGTCTAAGTCTATTCGGCCACACTTTAATTCTGGGTGTTCTAGACTAATAACACGCCCTAGTCCCCATAGAGTTCCTTGTTGGGGTTGCACCACTTCTGCTTCATCCAATATACTCTGAGTCCCTTGAGTAACTAACCACATCGGTGTTACATTAGTCAATCCAGTTTGAACTAAGGCTTGCACTAAATGTAACGCTGTGGCACAACCAAGTTGTTGAGCTATTTGTAAGTCCTCGGCTTCATTTATACCCCATAAATGCAAAATTCCCTTAATATCTGAATTATCTTGGAGCAGTTTGGGAAATTGTTCAGCGACAGTGGGATTAATTTGATAATGTTGAGCATCTAATTGCTGATACTCTGAACCTGGGGATACCCAAATATAGTTCTGTCCTCTCTCTTGTAGATACTTCCCGACCGAGTATACCAATTCATCAGTAAGTGCAAATACTAACCATTTACCAGGGAGATTTTCAGATTTTGCAGTTTTTGTTAAGGGTTGAGTTTCCCAGTTGATTTCATAAAACCAATCACTTAAATCTGAATCTAGAGTCATTAGTAATGTTTTGGGATTCGCTTTCCTTCCCTCAAAACCATTAACCTCAGCCACCAATGCCCCAGTTTGGTCAAATAATTGTATTTCTGCTTTCAGCAGTTTTTCCTCTGATGCTCCATCTTTCAATCCACGGGTATAACACCAAAGCGAAGCATTCTCAGGACGCTGATAAAAAGTAAACTTCTCTATACTGAAGGGCACAAAAGTTTCATTTTTGTCACCCGACAGACTGAGGTGAAGTGCAGCCACTGACTGAAAGCATGAGTCAATTAAGGCCGGATGTATTTGATACTTAAGCCCATCTAACACTGTCTCAGGTACTTTCATTTGACACAGAATTTCTCCCTCTCCTAACCATACTTGGTCTATCCATCTAAAACTCTCCCCTAATTTAATTTTTCTATCCCATAGACTCTGGTAAATTTCTGTGCTTTCAATTTTTTGACTACAACGAGATTGAATTTCTTCGATGGTTTCTAGAGACTGCTGGGAGGACTCCATAGTAGGGGAAATCTTGCCTGTAGCATGCAGAGCCCAAGACTTATCACCATTGGAAGAGCTAGAAGAGCTATCAAAACTAATTACTTGGAATGAATATGAGCTATCCTGTGGAGTAAAAGCAACCTGAACATTACGCACTCCTTGTTCTGGAATAGCTAAGGCTTGGGGAAACAGAATATCTTCCAGTTGACATCCAGTTGTAGAAAATGTTAGAGAGGCGCTTGCTAACAATAGAGAAATGTGACTGGCACCAGGGACTACAACTTTTTCATATATTCGGTGGTCTGCTAAAAAGGGTAGGGCGTGGGTACTAAACTCAGATTCAAAAAAGATGTCTTTTGATAAAGGAGATTGAAACTTTCGATTAATCAGAGGATGAAGTTTTGTTGTAGAGATACCTTGAGTATTAGCTGTTTCAATCCAATACCTTTCCCGCTGAAATGGATAAGTTGGCAAGATTACTTTCTGATTAGTATAATCTCGGTCAAACCCTGACCAATCTACTTGGGATCCTTTTACATACAATTGTCCTAAACTTGAGAGCATTTGTTGCCATTCTTCTACTCCCGGACGTAAAGATGGTAACCATACTCCCACATTTTCTGGTAAACATTGACGTCCCATCCCCAGTAATATTGGTTTTGGTCCCACTTCCAAGAATACCTTATAACCTTCATCATCCAGAGTTTTCATACTCTGGGCAAACTTCACTGGTTGTCGGACATGATTTACCCAATATTTAGCGGTAGTAATTTCTGAACTCACCTTTTGACCAGTAACATTAGAAATGAGTGGTATCCGAGGCTGACTATAGGTGACTTCTTGAGCTACTGCTTCAAACTCTGCCAACATTGGCTCCATTAACGGAGAGTGAAAAGCATGGGACACCTGTAAATGTTTAGTCTTAACTCCCATTGCTTCTAACTTACTGCAAATGGTTGCGATCGCTTCACTTTCACCAGAAATCACGATACTTTCTGGTCCATTAATCGCTGCTATTGTCACTTGTGAACTATACTCGCCTATAGCCTCTGTTACCTGAGATTCTGATGCCATTACAGATACCATTTCACCACCGGAGGGTAACTGTTGCATCAACCTGCCCCGCATGGCGATTAATTTCAGACCATCCTCTAAACTGAAAACCCCTGCTACAGTTGCTGCCACATATTCTCCTACACTGTGACCCATGACTACAGTTGGTTTAATTCCCCAAGATTCCCATAACTTGAACAAAGCATATTCAATCGCAAATAGAGCCGGTTGGGTATAACCTGTTTGGTCTAACAAATTCGAGGTTGACTTTTGTACATCTTTAGGAAAAATAACCTCTAATAGGGGATATTCTAGATAGGGTTGTAGAATTTGGTCGCATCGCTCTAAAGCTTGACGGAAAGTTGGTTGAGTTTCATACAATTGCTTACCCATATCCACATACTGGGAACCTTGGCCTGTGAATAGGAAAGCTAGCTTAGAACTTGCGCTACCACTATCAAATTCTCCACAAGATAGTCCAACTACTTCCTTTCCTGTTTTTTGTTCAAGTAGCTTTTCTGCTAATTCCTTTTGGTCAGAAGCAATAACTGCTAGTCGATTCTTAAAATGTTTCCTTCCTGTATTGGCCGTGTAACATACATCTGCCACAGCCAAATCTGGATAGGTTTCTAAATGCTTTTGATAAATACTGACTAAATCTTCTAAAGCTTTTTCGGTTTTTGCCGATAGAGTTAATATATGAATTGGACGTTCGGCAATATCCTCACTTCCGACTTCTGACTTCTGACTTCTGACTTCTGCAGGAGCTTCTTCTAAAACTATATGAGCATTGGTGCCACTAAAACCAAAAGAACTCACTCCCGCGATGCGACTTTTCCCGTTAGTTTGCCAAGGGGTGAGCTGAGTCGAGACCTTTACTGGTAATTGAGACCAATTAATATAAGGATTAGGTTGGTTAAAATGTAGTGATGGTGCTATTTGTTGATGTTGCAGTTGCAGGACTAACTTGAGCAAACCTGCTATTCCTGCCGCTCCTTCGGTGTGACCAATGTTCGTCTTAACCGAACCAATGATTAATGGCTGTTCAACAGAGTGGGTTTTGCCAAATACCGTTCCTATGGCTTCGACTTCAATGGGGTCCCCCAAAGCAGTTCCTGTACCATGAGCTTCAAGATAACTAACACTTGTTGGGTCTACTTCCCCATTTGCCAAAGCTTGACCGATGACTGATTGTTGAGAAGGTCCATTAGGAACCGTTAAACCACTAGTATCACCATCTTGATTGATGGCACTGCCCCGAATTACTGCCAGAATATTATCCTGGTCTGCTACTGCATCTGATAAACGTTTGAGTACAACAATACCACATCCTTCACCACGGACAAAGCCATCAGCAGAAATATCAAAAGTCTTGCACCGACCATCAAAGGATAACATACGAGCCTTAGAAAAGTTGATGCTAAATTCCTGAGATAGCAAGAGATTGACCCCTCCAGCCAAGGCTAGATTACATTCTTGATTCCTTAAACTCGAACAGGCCAAATGGATACTTACTAATGAAGAGGAGCAAGCTGTGTCTACTGCCAAATTCGGTCCAATTAGTCCCAGAATATAGGAAATTCGCCCTGATGCTGTACTGTGGGCATTGCCTGTAGCTACATAGGCATCAAATTGTTCTGGACCTTGACTGAATATACGTTGGGTATAGTCGTTGCCACAAATACCAATAAATACACCTGTTGGGCTTCCTTGGAGTTGTTGCGGATTTTTGCCTGAATTTTCTAGAGCTTCCCAACTGACTTCTAGGAGTAATCTCTGTTGAGGGTCTAGATGGATGGCTTCCTTGGGAGAAATACCAAAAAAATTGTTATCAAACTCCTGAAGTTTGTTGAGAAATCCTCCATAGCGAGTATATATTTTACCAGGACTGTCTGGGTCTGGGTCGTAATAATCATCAAGGTGCCATCGGTCTTGTGGTACTTCAGTGATCGCATCTACTCCGTTTTGTAAAATATCCCAGAAGGCTTCTGGAGTAGATGCACCTCCAGGAAAGCGACAACCCATACCAATGATCGCTATTGGTTCTGATTTGTCCTTACTTTTTAGTGCATCAAGTTCAGCTTCCAACTTAGCTATCTTGTCTGATGCCATTTTCATCAGTTTGGCATATTCTTGCACCTGAGTACTACTCATTGAAATACCTCCTAATTGGCTCCTAGTTGTTCTGCCAGCCTTTTCGCAATATCGTCTATTTCGATAAGTTGCTCGCTTTCATCTGGTACCTCCTCTTTTTCAGCTAGTAAGTCTTTAACTAAATAATCTACCAGTTTCTCTACCGTGGGATAATCAAAAGCCAGAGAAGATGGCAGTGAACAATCTAAACTGGATTGCAACTTATTCCTCAACTCAACAGAACTTAAAGAATCCATGCCTAGGTCAAAAAAGCCTGTTGCTAAGGCAATCGATTCGGGATTCTTGATTCCTAACACTAGGGCTAATTGACGACGGACATGAGCTACTAATAAAGAGCGACGTTCGTTAGGTTCTGTTGCCTCCAGCTTTAACAGAAATTCTGACTTAGACGTTTCAGAAGTGGTTTGGATTGTTTCCTGCCAATCTGCCAAGAAAGGCCATTGGGCTAATCTCTCCTGCCAAGCTGACCACTCAAGGGGAATCACTCCTACTTCTACATCCTCACCACTCATCAGTAGCTCTAGGGACTCTAACACCTGAGTTGGAGAAATTACACCCATACCCTGCTTGGATGCCCTCATATCAGCACCCCTTTCTGCCGCCTCTCCCACTTGAGCAACGGCTCCCCAATGAATGCTCAATCCCGACAATCCCATCCCGCGACGATAATGGGCTAACCCATCAAGAAACCCATTAGCTGCCGAATGATTTCCCTGACCAGGTGAACCCAACACAGATGCTGCCGAAGAAAACAGCACAAAAAAGTCCAATGGTTGATTTTGAGTCAATTGATGCAAATGCCAAGCACCTTGCACTTTCGGTGCCATCACTTGCTCAAAGCTAGACCAACTTTGGTTTTGTAACACTCCATCGGACAACATCCCTGCTGAATGAATTACCCCTGCTAGTGGTATGTTGGACTGCTCAATCTTGTGCAGCACTCTGGTCATTGATTCAAGATCAGACACGTCGGCTTTTTCCACTACCACGGAAGCTCCAGCCATTTCTAACTCTGTTATTTTTTTCGTAATAGCATCATCCGGTGAACGGCGTCCCAATAATACCAAATGTTTAGCCCCCTTTGACACCATCCAATTAGCTACCAGTAAACCTAAACCTCCCATACCTCCTGTAATCAAATAGCTAGCTCCAGAACGGAAACTTAAAGGCTTCTGAGTCGTACCATCAGCAAGTTGTGTTTGACTCACCACAATCTTGCCTATATGTTTGGCTTGCTGCATATAACGGAAGGCATCAATGACTTCCTCTATGGGAAATACCTTTATTGGTGGTGGTTGTAGTAAACCATTGCCGAATTTCTCTTTCAACCCTTGCAACATAGAATTGATTAATCCCGGTTGCTCTATTGATTCTTTGACTAAATCCACTACAAAATAAGATACATCCGGTCTGACTGCTGCTACTTGGCTTGAATCCCAGACTCCTCGCTTGGAGATTTCCACAAACCGACCACCAGAACTGACTACTGAGAGACCCTTGCTAATAAATTCCCCAGAAGTCAGAGAGTTGAGTACAATATTTACTCCAAGACCTTGAGTGATTGCCATCACCTGGTCAGCAAACTCCACTGTCCGGGAATTCATAATGTGTTTGACTCCCATCTGTCGTAGCGCTTCCCATTTGGGAGGACTGGCGGTAGCAAAAACTTCTGCTCCTGCTTGCTGTGCGATTTGAACCGCAGCCATCCCTGTTCCTCCGGCTGCGGCATGAATTAAAACGCGATCGCCAGCCTGAATCTTGGCCACATGATGCAAAGCATAATAAGCTGTTAAAAAATTAGCTGGAATAGATGCTGCTTCTTCAAAGCTCAGATTTTCTGGCTTGATAACTACATAGGTAGCATCAACAGTTACATACTGACTAAAGCTGCCGTGAGCCATAGCCATAACTGTATCCCCTATATGAAAGCCTGTGACTTCTGACCCTACAGCTACTACTTCACCCGCACACTCTGCACCAAAACTGTCCATCTCTACTAAG
>NZ_JAAHIG010000490.1:0-5818 GCF_010692305.1 Moorena sp. SIO4G3
AGCACGTCACAAGATGACTGCAAGCCGAAAGGTTGAAGGAGAACCTAGGAGCCGTATGAGGTGAAAGCTTCACGTACGGCTTTGGAGCGGAGGTGCATCGGGTAATACCGGACATCGACCGTAATAAAAAAGCGGATAAGATTGTTCGCACCATCATGACCCCTGAGCAGATTGGGTTACCTTCTAAGCTCTGGGAGTGGGCAGTCAATGACACAATCAAGGCGATCACTGCTCAACAAGAAGCGGCCAAAGTCTTTATTATCAGGGAAATTTACGGTAAGACTTCCGACAAAAGTGAGCGTAAACGATTGTTAGAACTGCTCAAGACTGACCCCAGGGCTGACCCTTGGTTACATCGGATATTCCGAAAGCAGTATCAGCGTGGGCATACCTTTGTCCGTAATCAGATTGTCTACCAAAATAATGGCTACAAGTGCAAGCGGCTAACCCGTAACACTGTAGAACTTCAAGTAGCTGGGTTAAACCGGGGAAAGCGAGTCAGTCTGAAACTGAAATGTCGCCACGTCCTTAAGGGTCAAATCAGATTAATCCAGAATGGCCAAGGACGGTTAGAAGTTCACACGATCAGGACTAAAGCCATCCCTGCTGTTGAGAAGCCTGTAAAGACCATAGGGTTAGACAAGGGATATACTGAAGCGTTTTATTTATCGACGGGTGAAACAGTCGGTGAGGGTTTGGGGGAATTACTCAGCCGCAAGTCATTGCGGCATGGTAGGACTAACCGCAATCGTTACCGGCTATTCCAACATGCCCAGCGCACACCAGCAAAGCTTGAAACTATAAAGTTCAATAATCTAGGCTACAAGGTCAAATCAAAGCGTTTGGCTCAGGAGAAAGCCACAATCAAAAATTTAATCCGTACAGACTTGAGACGGGCGATCAATGAGCCTACTCAAATCTTTGCCGAAGATCTCACATCACCCATTGTTAACAAGACCCAAGCCAAAGTGATCAATCGGAAGCTTAACCAATGGATGAAGGGAGAGTTACAAGATTCTTTGGTTTCAGTCGCCAAAGAGACAGGGTCAGTCGTTACGACGGTTAACCCTGCATACACATCGCAAGTTGATAGCCAAACCGGGACGTTACTAGGTCAGCGGAGCGGAGATCGCTTTACCCGTTATACGGGGGTTGTGTTACAGGCTGATCAAAATGCCGCATTGAACATCATGCATCGCGGTTCTGACACTGAGATTACTCGGTGGATGAAATATGCAGACGTGCGCAGAGTATTGTTACTGCGCACTGTTCGGTACTTAGCCTCTGACGGGAAAACCGTAACTGAAGCCTTAAACCTGGGTTGGCTTAACTCCAAGTTTAAGACAGAAGCCCTACGGTTAGAGGCCAGTATCACCTAGCGGGGTGCTAGGTAAGGTTAAGCACGGACTAGGGAGAATTGCCCCAATTCACCAACGCTCTGTAACAGCGACCTAGTTAGATGAAACCAGCAATATGAGACACTTTTAGGGATACTGCATAGTTTGACCTAGATTTAGTTCACCCCGTTGCGTTGATGAGATGGTAAGGTCAACCTTCAACCTTCAACCTTCAACCTTCAACCTTCAACAAAAATCAACCATGACGACTCAATTAAGCGACTATATTAAAGAACTAATTACCAAAGCCAGAATTGTCAGCTTTGCCAACTGGCAAGACTCCTATCCCCCAGAGATTATCGAGCATTTCCAGGCAGCTGATGATCACCGTCGCTATCTTACCGATGATGACTTGCACCAGATTAAAGCCTGTTCACCAGATACGGAACCCTTAATCAATACAGCCAAATTTTTGCGGGATAACGCTTCTGATATTGTTTCCGAAGCCCGGGAAACCGTATTGGCTCAATATCCTGATATTACTAAACCAGGAGGTAGTCTTTATCCTGCCCCACGAGCAGAAGCCTGTTGGCGAGATTTTTGGCATTTCCTCCGTTGTATTACCTATGGAATTGCTGGGAGTAGCACCGAGTTTACTAGTGCTGAAGGACTGCACTATATGAACTTGTTGTACAAAGAAATGCAAGTTCCAATCCCCGCAATGGTATCAGGATTAGAACAGATAAAGGCAGCTAGTTTAAAGAGATTATCTGAACCAGACACAATAGCTCCCTATTTCGATCATTTAATTAATGAATTGACAAAATTTAGCTAAACCAATAAATTAGCAAAATAACTATTTTATTTAAAATTTAAACGAGATAGTAATGATAGTTAATGTAAGGATTCAGCTTATGGGCTAGGCGCACGCTACTTGAGGTGCTATCAACTATTAGCTATTAGCTTTGGGCAAAGGCTCACGCTACGGTATAGCACTACGCATTAAGCTTAGGACATTCCTAAACTCTGAAACTTAGTCATAGCTTACTTCTGACTTCTGACTTCTAACTTCTGACTTGCGCGTAGCGCTATAATGGCTCAGGGCTGACGGCTGACTGCTGATTGCTGAATGCTTACTATTTAATTAACTCAAAATTTTGAATTATTTAAATTAACAAAACCATGTTCATATCCAAATTTAAATACTTCTTTGATTGCTGTGTAGGAACCTGGGTGGCACAACGTACCTATCACGATCTGACTCACCAGCAGGTAGAGCGATCCCGTACACAATTCACCATTGAACAAAGCGTGTGGCGCATTCCCCCACCTCGTTCAGGTGGGGGTTAGCCCACGGCAATTACAATAGTCAAAAATAGGAATAAAAAAGGAACATTAACAAGGGATTGTCGTCTTATATTTTGCAAGCTAAAATATTAACTATAGGATAATTGGTTATACCAGTGAAAGCGCCAAATAAAGTTATAAGAACCGACAAATGGCAACTTAACCCAACTCCCGATCAAAAAATACTATTAGGGGAGACGGTTAAGGTGTATCGCCGTGCTTGTCGGTATTTGGTTGGAATTATTTACACTCACTGGTCTGATTTAGGGGAATTAACAGCGGATCAACTAACTCCGGCTGTCGAAAAGTTAATGCACGCCTCCGCCAAGCGCCCCAATATTAAATACCCTCAATTCAATAAAACTTTCTACAAGTTCCCTAGCTATTACCGTCGAGCCGCGATGGCATTTTCCGCTGGTCAGGTGAGTAGTTTTGTTACTCGTTATCGGGAATGGCAATCGGGAAATAGAAACAGAAAAGATGCAAAGCCTCCGAAGCTTAATGCAGATACTGGTTGCTACCCTGCTCTCTACAAGGGGCAGTGCTACAAACTACATGGCTATAACCAAGTAGAAATAAAAGTTTTCAATGGATCAGATTGGGTTTGGACTACGGTTAAGATTACCGGATTGAGGGAGCGCCACTTAGTAGAAAGCAATAAAATGATGTCTCCTTCGTTGGTGTTCAACGAGAGATACTGTAATTTATCTGTTCCATTTACTTGTAAGCCAGAAAAAAGAAAACCAGAAGCTAATGTTACAGCAGTAGATCTGGGGATTAACACCACTGCAACAATAGCGGTTGTCACTCATAGCGGCACTGTAATCCACCAGGAATTTATTCATCCGGGGAGAGACATAGACCGTAGGGACAAGCGACTAAAATCCGTATCTATGCGGGCATCTAAAACCATGGGTAAAGGCGGAAAACTTCACAAAGGATTCTGCTCTTTGACCTATGAAAAATGCCGAAGAATTAACCATCAAATCGGCCATATTGTTTCTAAGCGGATTGTCGAGATTGCGGAAAAATTTAATTCTGAAGCTATTGTCTTTGAGAACCTTAAAGGATGGAAGCCAAAAGGTGGACGGAAACGGTCTAACCTACGGCAAAGGTTTCATGGATGGCTGAAGGCCAAAATTCGCAATTTTACCGAAATGAAATGGGCTGAACTTGGAGGAAAAGTAATAGAGGTTGTGGCGGCTTACACCTCTAAGCTCGCCTACGATGGTTCCGGTACGGTTAAACGTGATTCAAAAAATTACTCCCTAGCAACCTTCCCCTCAGGTAAGCGATTTAATGCCGACCTCAATGGCGCTTACAACATCGGTGCTAGAGGTGTACTGAAACTCACTCGCAGAAATGGCAGTGAGGGTCGTTCCAGCAAAAGCTCTGGACGACCGCCTAGAAGCTGGGCCTGTCTATGTGATCTTTGGGCAACGGTTAGTCAATGATTAGCATAAGACACCACCACCTCGTTCAGGTGGTGGAAGCTTCATCCCCTGTCTTCTCCCCTCAAAACTAAGGTGTTGATGGATAATCAGCAACCTGACTTACCTAATATCAATGACCTGTGTGGTTATCATCTTGGTTTCGAGACAGTTTCTGAAAAAGGTGAACGGGTGTCCCAACAACTGAATATGCTCTTTGTCCCTAAGGTCGAAGAATCAATGATTATAGAGGGAGATTATTTACGCGATCGCGCCTACGAAGAAGCTAAACCTAAAGTGGCTCATTTTCGCTTCGATACCAATAAACTAGAACTTTTGATGACCACCTACTATACCCGTGTGGTATCTGTTGATTCCATTACGCTGATCAATCCCAACTTAAGAATCCGCAAAATTATTAATTACCAGCGTCCTCTAGAAAGCGAACCCCTAGACAAGGTGGTTCTAGTGGGCTTTGGGGTGGAACAAAAAGCTTGTTGAACCTCCCCACCCGTCGCAGGGATGGGGATTCCCAGGCACAACAACGTTGGTTGCTGTTATCTCCATGGGCGTAACTTTCCCCCGCACCGGAGGTAGCTGGATGGGGTCAATTCCCAGTTTTTTGAGACCCCGCAGTTTGATGTTTACTGCCCCGTTTATGTCAGCATCATCGTAATGACCACAGTTAGTACAGACGAACTTTTCCTTTTTTCTGTTTTCTTTACTGGTGTGATGACATTTTGGGCATCCAACAGATGTGTGCTTGGGATTTATTTTTACGACCGGAACGCCTGACTTTGCGGCCACGACTTCGATCTTTTTGACCAGTTCACCCCAAGCTGCATTAGAAATTGAGCGATTTAAACCTCGTTTTCTTGATTGTCCATTGCGGTCATAGCCACCATTTTCATTGGGTCTAGGTTTGCAACGAGATTTCATTGCCTTAATATTCAAGTCCTCGAACACTAAGGCATCTGTACCATCAACTAATTGATTGGCAACATCCCAGTGATAAGCACTACGCTTATTTGTTATACGTTCATGGAGTGAAGCTACTCTGGCATAAGATTTCCCTCTGTTATTCGACCCTTTTCTTTTTCGACTAGCTGCTTTCTGCCTCAGTTTTAAACGTCTTTCTCTACACCTAAAAGACTTTTGTTTGGCTGGATTGGCTATTGTTCTCCCATTAGAGATACTGATTAGCTTATTGATGCCTAAATCACAGCCTTTAACCCTCTGAGGCTTAATCTCGCTTTTGTCTTTTACTGGAGTAGTTGGCACTGATTTATCTTCAATTTGAAGACTTACAAACCATCCGCGAGCTTTCCTACGAACAGTTACAGATTTTAGAGTGAATCCTTCAGGAATAGGGCGAGAGTTGTAAAAGCCCATCCAGCCAATTCCTGGGAGGTATATTCTGTCACCGTTTAATTTAACTTGACCAGGTGCATATTTAAAACTTCTAAACCGCGACCTTTTCTTAGGTTTCGGGTATCCAGTTTCTCATGCAAAAAAACTTAGAGAAAGCAACATCTAACTGCCTCAGGGTTTGCTGTAAAACAGTTGAATGGATTGCCTGTTACGGTCGATGCCTGGTATTATCCAGGGCACCTCCGCTTCAGAACCGTGCGTGAAGTTTTCACCTCACACGGCTCCTGAGTATCTTTTTGGCTCCAGTGTAATTGCTGGTGACAACTTTGGTGA